>NZ_JAFEJX010000010.1:0-114966 GCF_018555635.1 Bifidobacterium sp. CP2
GCCCCAGCCGCCGCTACCGCCCCCACGAACACCGCCCCCGCCAACGTCGCCTACTTCGCGGGCGGCTGCTTCTGGGGTCTGGAACGCTACTTCCAGAACGTCGACGGCGTGGCCGACACGACGGTCGGCTACGCGCAGTCCAAGGTCGAGAACCCGACCTACGAACAGGTCTGCTCCGGCGCGACCGACGCCGCCGAAACCGTGAAGGTGACGTTCGACCCGCAGCGCGTCACCCTGCGTACGCTGTCGCTGCTGTTCCTCGAGGTGATTGACCCGTTCTCCGTGGACCGTCAGGGCGAGGACACGGGCCGACAGTACCGCACCGGCATGTTCTTCACGTCCGAAGCGCAGAAGTCGACCTACATCGCCGCGATCGAACAGCTCATCGACCGCATCCCGCAGCGTCCGGCCGTGCTCATCGAAGAGCTGCGCAACTTCTACCCGGCCGAGGCGCACCATCAGGACTATCTCGTCAACAATCCCGGCGGCTACTGCCATATCCCGCTGGCGGCGATCGCGAACGTGAAGCGTCGCCAGAAGTACGTGGACAAGATCTGGGACCTCACGCTCGAACAGTTCGCGGTCACGCAGAACGCCGCCACCGAGCGCCCGTTCGTCAACGAGTACGACCACACGTTCGAACCGGGCATCTACGTGGACGTGGTGAGCGGCGAGCCGTTGTTCTCCTCGCGCGACAAGTTCGATTCCGGCTGCGGCTGGCCCGCGTTCTCGAAGCCGCTCGTCGCGTCTTCGCTCACCGAGCATGAGGACGACCGTGTGCCCGGCCGCCCGCGCATCGAGATCCGTACCGCGGACACGCAGATCCATCTGGGTCACGTGTTCACCGACGGCCCGAAGGACCGCGGCGGCCTGCGGTACTGCATGAACAGCGCGTCGCTGCGGTTCGTGCCGCGCTCGCGGATGGAGGCGGAGGGGTACGCCGCGTGGATTCCCGCCGTCGACGGCACTGAAGGCGACGGCGGCACTGACGCCGCCGACGGCGAGTGACGGTCCGACGTGACGTGCGGCGTCCGTCGCACGCCGTCGCACGCCACATCGGAATTGCGTCGGATCAGGACAGTGCGGCGACGGCGTCGTACGCGACGGCGACGACGGACGAGTCCGGCATGAGCATCGTGAGGAAGCGCGTGTACGCGCCGGGTACGCCGCCGGTACCGGTGGCGTACGCTCCCGTCGGGGTGCCGTACGTGCCGCCGGTGGGAGCTGCGGGCGCGGAGGACACGACGTCGGTGACGGGCGCGAAGGCCGGCGCGCCGGAAGCCGGCGCGCCGTAGAACGCGTGGAGCACGCCGCTGCCGGTGTCGGCGATGACGCGCGTCAGCGTCGACTCGACGGTGCCGGGCAGTCCGCCGTCGAGGGCGATGACGAGCGCGGTGCGGTCCTGATGCATCAGGGAGTCGTGTCGCGTGACGCCTTCGTAGGATTCCGAATAGGTGAGCAGGTAGATGCGTACGTGCTGGCCGTGGAGCGGGCGGTCCATGAGCATGCCGATGGAGCGGTCGTAGGCGCGGTCGAACGGCGGGATTTCGCGCGGGACGGGGACGCCGGCGCGTGCGGCCACGTCGTCCAGTCCGTCCGGTCCGCCGATGACGGTGGTGCGGCCGCCGAAGCCGTGGATGGTGGTGTGCATGCCGGTCGTGCCGCGCAGCAGTCCGATGTAGGTGGCGCCGCAGCGTTCCGCGACGGCTTTCGCCTTCGCGTTGGTCCAGACGACCGCGGGTCCGCCGCCGATGGTTCCGGCGACGTAGGCGGATGCGACGGGCGCGGATGCGACGGGTGCGGATGCGACGGGTGCAGTGCCCGTGGGGTCGCCGTCCTTCGGCTTGCGGACCGCGACGACGACGCCCGCGATCGCCGCGACGACCGCGAGCAGCAGTCCTCCTATGGTGACGGTCCAGATGATGATGTCCACCGCGCTCATTGCGGCTCCTTCCGTTGGGGATGTGCCGGCTGTTCGGATTCGTCTTGTCTGTTCGAATCCGTTCTGCACGGTCGCGTCCGTTTACTTCGATGGTAAACGCATCGGGGGTGCGATGGTGGGTGATGGTGCGCACGTCGGGCGATGGTGCGCGGCGCCGCGGCATGGTCAATCCCGCTTCACCACGTAACGGGTGCTGCGACCTGCGCCGATTTTCCGTATGCGGCCGGCGTCAAGCAGCGATTTCAATGCGCGTTCCACGGTGGTTGTGCTGATGTCCGGTAGTTGTTGCAGGATATCCGCCTTCGACATTGGGGTCAGCGTATGCGTGAACAGGTCGGCGATGCGCTGTTCCTTGGTCATCCTGCCGGAGTCGGCGTTCCTGGTCAAGACGTCCATGCGTTCGTCGAATGATCTGTACGCGGCGAGGGTGATGCCGAGCAGATAATTCACGAATGGCGCATAATCGTTGCGGTCGTCGTTCCAGCCTTGCGTGCTTGCAGCCAGCGCCTCGTAGTAGCTTTCCTTGCTGCGCTCGATGAGATGTTCGATGCTGATGTATTTGCCGACCTGGTAGCCGCTGCGGTAGAGCAGCAGAAGCGTCAGCAGTCGGCTCATGCGCCCGTTGCCGTCGTTGAACGGGTGGATGCAGGTGAAATCGAAGATGAACATGGCGATGACGAGTAGCGGGTCGATGTGCGGTTCGTGCATCGCATTCGCGTAGGCGGCACATGCGCGTTCGATGAATTCGGGTGTGACGAGTGCGCTGGGAGGTTCGAATCGTATCGTCTGGTTGCCTTCGTCGTCTCGTTCCACGATGATGTTGTCGCTGTCCTTGAAATGCCCGCCGAAAGTCAGTCCGGTGTATCGGAACAGGTCGCGATGCAGTTGAAGAATGACGTTCGGTGTGAGCGGGATGTAGTCGTGGCTTTCGTGGATGGTGGCGAGTACATCGCGATAGCCGGTAATCTCCTCTTCGGCACGGTTCCGCGGTGTGGTCTTTTCCATGACGATTGCGTTGAGGCGTGCATCGCTGGTGGAGATTCCTTCGATGCGGTTCGAGGCGTTGGTGCTTTGGATGCGTGCGGCCCTGACCATGGTGTCGAGGACGTCCGGGTGGACTGCCGTCTGTATGCTTTGTCTGCCTTTGGCCTCGTGGATGGCGGTCAGCAACGAGGTGGTGCGAGGGGTGAGCAGTTGTTCGGCACGGTGTATGTAATCAAAGTTCTTCATGCTGACTTTCCGCTGGTTCCCGGCATTGGTTTTTCTGCCTCATGCGCGATTCTTCTGCATCATATTACCTATAAATGAGGCAGAAAAGAGGGGAGGTGGCGTCGAATAGGCGCATGTTATGTGGACTTTGGCGGTGAGGGGCAGATATAGTGCGGACGACGGGTCGCCCGCTCCGTTTTTCTGCCGGTATGCGGCGCGTCGGTTCAGCGGGTCAGGTGGCGGTAGATTTCGGACGCCCACGCGGTGAACGGGTCGGTGCCGGGGGCTCCGTTCGTGCCGTCGAACGGCTGGTAGCCGACGTCCGTGTGGATCTCGTGGGTATTGGCGTCCGCGGTGATGCGCAGTTCGGTCGGCTCGTCCACGTGGTAGGCGGCGCATGCGGCGCGGTAGTCGTCCATGAGTTCGCGTCCGTGTGCGAAGAACGCGCGACGGTCCTCGTCCGGTTGGTTCTTCAGCAGGTCTCCGGCACCGACGAGTCCGTTGCCGGCGTGGAAGAAGCAGTCCCAGTGCGATTGGCCGTCTTGGACGAACGCGTGCACGTAGGCGGTGGTGACGCGTCCGCTGGCGATGGCGTCGGCGCTGATGAGACTGAGGGCGTGCATCGCCATGTTCCTCTGGAGGACTCCGGTCTGCACCGCGAATCGAGCGTTGATGGATCGTTGCGGGGGAGCGGCCGGTGTGGTGTCGCCGGGTTGCGTTGCGTCGGTGCGCATGGTCCGGACGGTGATGTGTACGTCCTGCGGTGCAGCGGGTTGCGTGTGGGCCTGCGGTGCGACGGGTTGCGTGGCCGGCTGCGCGACGGCGGGTTGCGCCGACGGCCGCGGCGCGTCCGTCGCGCGGGCGCGACGTGCCTGCCGTGCCGCCCGTTCCAGCGCGTCGCGCTGCTCCCGTGCGTACTTGCGTACGGTGAGGAAGAAGACGAGCCAGGCGAACAGCATCGCAAGGTCGATGGTGACGGCGAAGGTGAGTCCTTTGGCGCCACCGTAGGCGAGTACGCACACGATGGTCGCGATCACGCCGATGACGATGACCACCGGCAGTGCGATGAGGGTGTGGTGCAGTCGCTTTGCGTAGTCCGGCTGCTGTGGGTCGTGTTGGTTGTTGCCGTTGACCACGATGTCTTCTCCGTTTCCGCCGGCAGGCATGTCTTGCGTTGGCGCGTAGTGGTTTCATGCTATCGCCGGACGAAGGGCGCTCCCGGTGCGTCGGACCTGAATTCATGCGATGTTCATGTCGCCGCCCGTGTGGGTTGCCCGGGTGGGTCGCCCGGACGGTGACATGGTCCGTTCAGCTGGTCAGGTGGCGGTAGAGTTCCGGGTCGAGCGGGTGGGCCAACCGCAGCGTGGAGAGCATCACGTTCACCGTGCCGCTGCCGTCCGCCTTCGGTCATGATCTTGCCGATGCGTCTTATATGATGCCGGCCATGTACAGCGGCATGTCCTTGATGGCGCCGCCGTTGTGGTGCTTGCGGGTGGAGAACCGATAAGCTGTGGGGAAATCGTATTTGCGGACGGCGGCTATGAGTGATTTCGCCTGTGTGTGATCGCCGGCTTTGACCTCCACGGGAATCACCTCGCCGGATGTCTCATAAAGGAAATCGAGTTCTCCGCTGGAGTTCGATGCCGACCAGTAGTAGGGGATGGTGCCGAGTTTCGCCGTCAGGTGCTGACAGACGAATTGTTCGATGAGCGCCCCTTTGAATTCACGGAACAGTTGGTCTCCCTCGATAAGGGTCCTCACGTCAAGTCCGCTCATGGCGCCGAGCAGGCCGACGTCGAGACTGTAGAGCTTGAACGCCGCTTCATCCTTATAGGCCGATAGCGGGTGCAGCGGGGCGCTGACACGCGGTACCCGCAGTACCAGTGAAGAGTCCCTAAGCCATTGGATTGACAGTTCGAAGTCCTTGCCGCGTCCTCCGGAGCGGACCGCTCCGTAGATGAACTTCTTGTTTTCCTTCGCGAGCTGTGCCGGCAGCGAATCCCAAACCTGATTCAACCGAAGGGTGAAGGAGGCTCCGCGCTCGCCGGCGCCGGTATGCTTGGAGAAGTCGTCCCGATAGTCGTCCAGCAGTGTGCGTTGGATGGTGCGGATGCCGGCGAAGTCCACATTGGGGAATGTTCCGGCGAATCGGAGCACCGCGTCGGGCATGCCTCCGACGTACAGGTAATAGCGGAACCATGTCATGATCTTGTCGTGCATGACGTTGATGAGGTCGAAGTCCTGCGACACGAGCAGGTTGGTGATGGAATCCTGGCCAGCCGCTTCGAGGAATTCCATGAACATCATCGGATAGAGCTTCAGACGTCGTACCTTGCCTACGGGGAATGATGTTCCGGGGTGCATGGCGATGCCGAGGCTTGAGCCCGTGGCAAGCACGTGGTATTGCGGCGCTGTTTCGGCGAAGGTTTTCATCGAGAGGAGCGCGCGCGGAACCTCCTGCACCTCGTCGAAGATGATCAGTGTGTCTTCGGGTGTGATTCTGGTTCCCGATTCGATGGACAGCGCCGGAATCAGCCGTTCGAAGGTGAGATCCGATTCGAAGAGCGCGCGCATGGTGGCGTTGTCATAGAAGGAGACGTAGGCGACTTTGTCGTAATGCGCGCGACCGAATGCGTTGGCCAGCCATGTTTTACCCACCTGCCGTGCCCCTTCGAGCAGCAGTGGCTTGCGGTTGGGGGATTCCTTCCACGCTTGCAGTTTCGTGCATCAGCAACCGCTTCATAACGCCATTCCTCACATTTTCATGCGGACTTTCTGCTTATGGAGTTACATTTTCAGGCGGACTTTTAGGATGGAACGGCACATTTTCATGCGCACGTGGAAGGTGTGGGCGTGCTCATGCGTGTTCTTCCGCCCCATCGTTTCCGGATGGGGGCGGAAAAACGCGGTCCGGTGATGTCGCCGCCGTTCATTCAGCTGGTCAGGTGGCGGTAGAGTTCCGGATCGAGCGGGCGGGTCAACCGCAGCGTGGAGAGCGTCACGTTCACCGTGCCGCTGCCGTCCGCCTTCGGTTTGGTCGTCAACGTCGGATGCTCGAACGCCGCCACATGGCCGACGTAGTAGTACTTGCCGTCGTTCTCCTCCGCTTTGCGCATGACGAACAGCGGAATGAAGTGCGTACGGTCCCAATCGGGGCTGTCCTGCCCTTCCTGGACCCATCGGAACTCCGGCGACTGCGGTGTGCGCCCGTTCTTGCTGTAGTAGCGCATCTCCTGCGTGTTGAGGAATTCATCCTCGTATTGGCTGGCCGCATACTTCACGAAGATCGGCATCGTGTCGGTGTCCTTGTCGAGCAGGTACCCACCCACGTTCTGCGGGGTATTCTCCTTCGACCAGCCGCACAGGCGCATGACGTCCGCCATCGAATACTTGTGCTCGTACAGGAACGCATGATCGAACGTGCGTTGGTTCGCTCGGGCTTCCTGGAACAGGTCACGGCAGTTGACGAGCCCCGTACGCAGCGTATCTGCGAAGAAGATGCGGAATGTGCGGTTCGATGCCAGCATGGAGGCGAACGCTTCACTGAGACGGTATGCGGGATTGTTTCCCGCCGCATCGGAGCCGATCGTCTCGATCAGCGGTTGTTCTCCGAAGCGCTTGCAGTTCGGGCCGGTGAAGTACGAGTAGTCGAGCACGCTGACGGCGGAGTCGAATTGCGCGTCGGACAGGTCGGCTTGTGGGAAGTCGCTGCGGATCGCGTCGATAAGCATGTTGCGGGTCAACGGTTCGGACGGCGTCCAAGCGTCACGGGATTCGGGATCGTCTCCCGGGCGTTCGTCGGCGAACCGGCACAGCCGGTCGAGGATGACCAGCTCGTGCGGGCGGATGCCCGGCAACAGCAGTTCCGTCGCCATTTTGAGGATGGAGTCCTCGACTTCGCTGACCGGTCCCAGCTGGTCCTCGAAGGACTGTTCCTTGCGTTTGCCGCCGCCGAGGCTCTTCTCGCGCGAGCGCACGAAATCGAGGTAGTTGCTGCGCTTCGACGCCAACGTGTACGGCAGCGAAGAATCGTAGGCGTAGATGTCCATGAGCATCGGGATTCGTCCCAGCTCGTAGCGCACCTGACGGTACTGTTCCGAAAGCCGTTTCATCTCGGACCAGTCGGCGGTATCCAACGACTTCAGTACGCGTTCCTTGGCGATCGGATCGAAGCTGATGGACGACAGTCCGATGGACTTGCGCTGCAGGTTCTTGCGTGCCTTGTCGCGGTCGCCGGTGTTGCCGTACAAGGCCACCGGAATCAGGTAGTTGTTGTTGTAGTTGCCGATGAAGTCGATGACGACGACGCTGTCCTTGTGCGGGAACTTGCGCAGGCCACGGCCCAGCTGCTGGGTGAAGATGATGCTCGATTCGGTGCTGCGCAGCATCACGATCTGGTTGACCGCGGGAATATCGATGCCCTCGTTGAACATGTCGACCGTGAACAGGTAATCCAACTTGCCTTCGGTGAGTTGTCGCACGTATTTGTCGCGCTGTTCCTGGGAGAGCGGCTTGCCGTCCTCGTCTTTGCTGGTCACGGCAGCGGTGCGGTAGAGGCGTTCCGCCTGTTGGTTCCACTGCTGGTTGAACAGTCGGGACAGCTCGTGCGCCTCCTCCTGACGGCTGCAGAATACCAGTCCGGTGACGGGCAGGTTGAACTGGCCATATTCCTGCAGCTTGTCGATGATGTAGCGCACGCGCTGCTCGCTGGCCAGCTGCTTGATCTCGTATTTGATCTGCTGGGATTCCTTGCCGCTAAGCCCTTGGGAGACGTCGAGCCGGTGGCCCACCGTGTGCGTGTGCCCCTGGTTGTCCTGATACGTGGCGTCCTGCGTACCGAGATATTCGGCGACGCCGTAGTAGTGGAACGGGCAGAGCATGTTCTCGTCCAACGCCTTCTGCAGGCGGATCTCGTAGGCGATGTTGTGTCCGAACAATTCGAAGATGTTGATGCCGTCGGTGCGTTCCGGGGTGGCCGTCATGCCGAGCATGAAGTCGGCGTCCCTGAAATGGTCGATGACGCGCTGGTAGCCATCGGCGCCGGCGTGATGCACCTCATCGACCAGCACGTAGTCGAACTCGTCGGAGGCGAACTGGACCAGTACCTCCGGCTGACGCATGGTCTGCACGGTGGCGAACACGTACTTGCGGTCCTGCTGCTTGCTGGTGCCCGAGTAGAGTCCCAGTTCGGATTCGTCGCAGCCGAGCACCTTCTGGTAGGACTTCATCGCCGCTTTGAGAATCATCTGCTGTTGCGCGATGTACAGCATGCGCTTCGGCTTGTAGGTACGTACGTCGAATGCGGACAGATAGGTTTTGCCGGTGCCGGTGGCGGATACGATGATGGCGCGGTGCTCGCCTTGTTCGCGTAGTATCTCAAGGTTCGCCAGCGCCTCGCGCTGCATGGCGTTCGGCTGGATGTCCTGGCCTTCGAGGGATTTGAGGATATCGTGGCGCGGCGGCGCGTACTTCTTGAAATCCTCCTCGTACTGCTGGATCCATTCCTCGGTGAGCGGTACGGAATCGGCGACCTGCGAGTCGATCTCTTCGCGCACTTGCTCGACGAGCTCGCCGTCCGCCAGCGAGGAGACTTTCAGATTCCATTCGCGCTGGGTGCTCAATGCGGCGCCGGTGAGGTTCGAGCTGCCGACGAACAGTTCGTAGTAGGGGGTGCCGTTGCGCATGCGACGTGCGAAGACATAGCCTTTCGGATGGAATGGTTGTCCCTGCGCGCGTGAGGTGTCGTCGTTGGTGCCCTCCCAGACTCGTACGTCGACGCCGGTCGTGTCCTGCAGGTGCAGCAGCTCCCAGAAGGCCTGCGGATCGTTGAAATGGTTCTTGGTGGAGGTGATCAATCGGCTGGGCCGGCGTTCGGCGCCGTCGGCCGTGGCACTGGCTGCGGCATTGGCATGATGGCTGCGGAAATCCTCGAACAGGCTCAGCAACGCATTGGTCTTAACGAATGCGACTGAGATGTCGAAGGCGTCGCTGTTCGTGATGGCGTCGCTGATCTGGTCGTGCATGGTGAGACCGCCGGGGCGATTGGAGATCAGCGTTGGTTTGTAGTCGCCGGAGGCGTCCGGTCTGGGCGTGATGAGACCCGAGATGGCGCCTTCTATTACGGAGTGCATCGCATCGTCATCGGTCTCCTGCGAGGTCGGAAGGTTGAGCTGCAGGTTGATGGTCGAGTCTGTGTTGGCCATGTGTCGTCTCCTGGCTATGGGGTTTGCCGAACGTCTTTTGTCCGTGGGTGTGAATGATGCGCGAGCGGTGCGTGGGGCGGGGTTATCTCGTCAGCGTCTGTTTGCTGGCGATGATGCCGACCGCTTCCCGGTCGACCGGCGCCCAGTCAAGCTGCGGCATTTCGGCCGGTTGCAGCCAGCGGATGTTCGTATGTTCGGTCAGTCGCGGCGTGCCCGCGGTCAGATGGCAGATGAATGTGGTGAGACGTACGGTGCCGAAGTCGTAGGCGTACTCGCTGGTGCACACCTCGTCGGCGACGTCGACCTCGCACAGCAGTTCCTCTTCGATTTCGCGATGCAGCGCCTGCCGTGCGGTCTCATGCGGTTCGATCTTGCCACCGGGGAATTCCCAATATCCGGCGAGCGATTTGCCCGGTCCGCGCTGCGCGCACAGCACCGCACCATCGCGGACGATCGCCGCGCCAACGACATTGATGATCTTGGTCGTGGAGTTACCTGCTGCCATGCGGCCAGGATACAACGGCTATGCCGGAAACACGGTGATTAAACGGTGGCCGTAGATTGCGGCCCGGTTGAACCTCAGCTATCGCATGTATGACGAACCGCGTGAACGTGTTGCTTTGCTTGATCTGGCCGGGAAGGAGTGGGATCATAAGTCGTACAACGTTAAGGAGCGTTCGCGATGTCTGAATATCGTATTGATGAGCTATCTGTCGGCCAGCTGAAAAGGATTAAGATTCCGCCTTTTCAGAGAGGTTTTGTCTGGACAAGGAAGAAGCAGGAGGATTTTGTCCAGACATTGCATGATGGGTATCCCTTCGGTACCCTGTTGGTATATCCAGAAAATGATAATGACAAGGATTCGCTTTTGTTGCTGTTGGATGGGCAACAGCGCTTGTCTACGATTCGTAAGTACCAGGATAATCCGCTGAGTTTTTGGAAGCCTCTTAATCGCGAAAAATACTCTGAGGCATATGGCAAGGTTAATGAAGCCTTGTCGGAGTCGGCCCAGTTGACGGAGGCGGAGTTCGACAGTATCGTAAGCGACCCGGGATGGACGAGGTGGCTTCTGACTGCCGATATGGTGGATAAGGCTTCCGGGAGCCTTCAGATATATGATCTGATTAGTAACCTGAATGCAAGTATTAAAGAATATGTTGATCTAGAGCAGCTGAAGATTCCGATGATTGTTTATCTCGGTAGCGAAGATCATATTGCTGATGTGTTTGCTAATCTCAATAAGGGTGGTGTTCCACTTAGCAAATATGAGGTTTTCAGCGCGGCTTGGGTGGGTGCAACTATTCAATTGGAACCTGCTGAGGAGTCCGTGTTGCAGGACCGGATCCTACAAAATGTCAAGAACTATTATCTTGATAAGAAAAAGGAAGCAGAGTTTGACTTGGCGTCTTTCTCTGAAGATGATCTAACCCAAAGCCGAGTGGTTTCGCTGCCTGAATTTGGGACGGCTTTGGGTCAGTTTATTGTCGATAATCTTCCCGCTCTTGTGCCCAATACGAGCAGCGCTGCTCAAGAGTTGGGTTTTGGGTTGCTTGGTGTTGCCGAGGGGCTTGATAATCGCAAGCTAAATACGCTTAACACATATAGGGACGATATTCAGAATTCTTTGGAAGATATTCTGCAAAAGACGGAGCGCATATGCAACAATCTTCAGAGCATGTTTGATGCATTGTTGCGTAGGTTTAAGGCAACCGGCAATGATTATGAGAATGGTCTTTCTGCGACTTTTAAGACACTGTCCTATTTTGCTGCTTTGTGGGATTTTGATCCTTCCTCTGAGGAGTACAGGAAGGCATTGAGCAATATCAAAGCATATTATGTCTATGATGCTATTACGTCCGCCTGGTCGTCTCATGGTGATCAGCGATTGCTGGAATTCTGCAATGGGAAGCGTGATTACAATTCAAAAATCGAGGTGGAGAATTTCAGGCGTGCGTTTGATCATTGGATTGGTGACCAGACTCCGGGAATCAATTTCAGCAAGGAGATCAAGTGCCTTGTCACTATTCATGCTAATCTCAGTTATCTGTCGGCGTCGGTGCCTAATGGTGAATCGTTTGAACTTGAGCATATCATTGCAAGAAAGCGTATTGATTCGGTAGATAATCCGAAATCGCGTCGTATCCTCGGGGGGTCTTTGGGGAATTGCATGTATTTGCCGAAAACCGACAATAATGCGAAAAAGACGAAGACTCTATATGATGTGAACGGCCACGGTCAGTATTCGCAGTTGATTGTAGATTCGCAGTATTTCACAGAGGAGGATATGGCTGCTGCTGGACGCATGCTGGAGTCTCATGATTTCGAGGGCATTAACGGTCTACTGAAGGACCGTTCGCGGCGAGTTGCATATACGCTAGTCGACTCGTTGCTTGCCGGAGTTATCAAGAGTTGAGCGAACAGCAAGAAGCTGCTGACGGCGTAATGTCGAGGTTGCGCAAGTAAGGATAGTTGCGCCAGCAATTGGATTGTCGGACGGGCTAATTGCTGGCGCACCTGGCGCTGATAATTGTGCGAATAGTTCGCGGAATTCCCCTCTGCTCAGGCGTGGATGTCGAGCTGTGCCCCATCATGTCGCAGCATCGGCGGTCGTCAGTGAAACCGTAAGGTGGATGACGGCGCGATCGTGGATCGGTCGTGGATCTCCTCCCCATGCGGATATCGGCATGTGCGCTCGTCGATCACGATGGTCGTAACGCCATGATCATCGAGATGGAAGCGAGACATGAATGCCGCATCTTCGTTATCCGCAACCGGACGGGCCCGTCGTCCCCACGCTCCGCAACATCGAACGGCGAATGGCGCAACTGGACTCGAAGCTCTACAACAAGGCGCTGGAACAGTATCGGAACCGTGAGATTCACCCGGAGTGGGAATGCTACCAATTGGACGGAAGCACGTTTATCACTCAGGAGGCATTCGAAGCGATCGTCGGTGATGAACGTGAGCGCTACATGGCCTGGAAGAACGGGTGCATCGATGAATGCTCCGCCCAATACTGGAACGAGCCGGCGGTCATGTCGTATCTCGTCGATCGCAGCATCGAGGAAGGCGACGGCGGTGAATGCTGCTGGATCGATGCCCAGCCGATCGACTATGCGCGGTCATGCACGTTCGCGCCAAGCGACCTGCTGCAACGTCGGAATTGTGATTGGCAGACGGTGGCAGCGGCGGACAACGGACTCACGTACGCGCTCTACCGCCATCCGCACGTTGATGTCGTCGAACGCGACGGCAAACCGACGTTCATCTCCGACCGCAATCCCGAACGCTCCGCTACCGCCGACTATCGCGAGGATGTATGGCGCATGCAGGCGTTCCTGCGCGACAAGCCATGCGCCGCTCCCGTCGCCTTCGACTGGCGTGGTGTGCCCTGCCTCGGCGAATATGACGAATCCCGTCGTCGTTTCCAATCGGCGAAAACGGCCTTTGACTATGCGGTCGAATGGGTGGATGACGAGACCTGGTGACCATCAGAGAGAGGTGCCGTCGCCTCTACCGCCCCACCACCACGTCGCGATCGCGGTTGATGAAGGTGATGCCGGCGTCGGCGTCGTATTCGTGACCAGGAGCGGCGAGAACGTCGCCGTCGTAACGCAACCGGCCCGCGGCGATCGTGAACCGGGCGCGAGTGACGGCCGCCACGCCATCGCGTTCACCGCAATACCGAGGCAGCGTGAACGAACGCGACGCATCCGCCGGAAACAGAATCGTGTGCGCCGGATGCGACTCCAACGCATGGTCGTATCCCATCGAATCGGCCGTCGTGCGCAGGCCGGTGCCGAACAGGCGCGGCCGCACCCTAACCGCCACCAAACCATCCGGACCAATCGAACCAATCGGACCAACTGAACCAGTCGAACCAGCCAGACCAACTGAACCATCCGACGCGGCGCGGGAACCTCGTCGCGCGGCCGCAACCGACGCAACCCACGGCGCGCCCACCAGCAGCGCCAACGCCAACGGCACATCCCAATTCACGCCGAACGGCTGATCGCCATGCGTCATCCAACCGATCAGCAGCCGCCCATCCGTCAGCGCCAACAGCGCGAACAGCACCACCCACGCAGCCGCCTCCGCAGCCCACGCCGCCGTGGACCGGCGGACCGGATCGCGCCACACGCTCCGCGCCAACCGCGCGCTGCCCGTCAACCAGACATCCGGCGTGCCCTCCACGCGTGTGGACGGTCGCGCAAAGGGCCGCGCATCCAGCGGAGCCTCCGGAGACGCCTCCGATTGCGGATCCGTCATATGCGAGACCGTCGCCTGCGCATCCCTTTGCGGGTGAACCCCCAACCGCGTCATACGAATTCCCATACCGCCATTATCGGTCTTCCCGCGATGCACCGGAAGTGAGAGCCGGAACAATCGGCAAGCAATGCGTCGCTTGCTCGCTTTTACCGGTCATACTAGTAAAAGTGGGGAAACCTAGTAAACTTTTACTATCATACTAGTAAAAGTCTGGAGTCGAATATGAATCAGCCGCCGCAAACGTCTCAAGAGCAGCCGCAACAGCGGCGGCTGAAGAACCGTCCCACGTATCTCGCCAAGTTGCTCATCGCCAAAGACAACGGCCTCATCAAAGTCATCACCGGCATGCGCCGATGCGGCAAATCGTCGCTTCTCGAGCTTCTTGCCCAACGCCTCGTAGACGATGGCGTCCCCAGTGACCATGTCATCTCCATCAACCTTGAATCCTTCCGATACCATGCCTTCGACGCCGAACGGCTGTACCGGCACATCGATGGACTCATGCAACGGTCCGGACGCCACTACCTTCTCCTTGACGAAGTGCAACTCGTCGACGGTTGGGAACGGGCCGTCAACGCGCTACGCGTCGATAAGGACGTCGACATCTACCTGACTGGCTCGAACGCGCACCTGCTTTCCAGCCAACTCGCCACATTGTTGTCCGGACGGCACGTCGAAATCCGCGTGTTCCCGCTGTCGTTCCGCGAATTCCTGAACTACGCGGGAATCGACGATTCCCCTGCGGGTCGTACGCTCGCCTTCGAGCGGTACACGCGCTATGGCGGACTGCCGCCCGTCGTCGACCAAGGCTTGAACCATTCGCTCGTGCACACCGTTCTGTCCGGAATCTACGACACCATCCTCGTGCGTGACATCGCCCAGTATCTTCAGATCCGCAATCCCATGGTGTTCAATGACGTGACGCGTTACCTCGCCGACACGGCGGGATCGCCCGTGTCCATCAGCAACATCGAGCATCGGCTCAAAAGCGCACACAGGCCCACCTCCAACGAGACCATCGAACGGTACATCTCCGGCCTGTTGGACGCATTCCTGTTCTGCCGCGCGCAACGTGTCAACGTGAAGGGCGGTGGTTACCTGCAAGGGCTGAGCAAATACTATCCCGCCGACCTCGGCATCCGGAACATGCTGCTCGGATACCCGGCCGGTGACTTCGGACTCCTGCTCGAGAACGTCGTGCACAACGAATTGATCTCCCGCGGATACGATGTGCAGGTCGGTAAGATGGACAACCTTGAAATCGACTTCGTCGCCACCCGCATACGTGACGACCTCACCCGGGAACGACTGTTCATCCAAGTGAGCGCCAGCATTCTGGACCCGCATACGCGGTCGCGAGAGCTCGAACCGCTCCAGCGGCTTCGTCGGCTGGGACTTGACGGTGACGGCAAACGCATCGTGCTCACATTGGACACACTGGGTTTGGGCGTGATGCCGGACGGCGTCGGCATCATCAACGCACTGGATTGGCTGCTTGACCAGCCGGCGGCGGAGTCGTGACACACGATGCCCCAGACTCCTCCGGAGGCGCATCCGTCACCTGCCGACGTCGTCCCCGAGAGGTCGCCTGCCGCTTGTCGCCGTCCGCCTTCCGCCGTCACCTACCGCCGACGATCTCCTCATACAGTCGTTCCAGCCGCGCCTCCCGCACGGCCTTCGTCAGCTCGCACTCCCACACCACGATGACGCGCCATCCGGCCGCCTCCAGCTCCGCATGCTGACGGCGGTCGCGTTCGCGGTTGCGCGCGAGCTTCGCCGTCCAGAACTCCACGTTCGACTTCGGCGTGGAATGCCGCGCACACCCCTCATGCGCATGCCAGAAACAGCCGTTCACGAACACAACCGTATGGTATTTCGGCAGCACCACGTCCGGATGCCCCGGGTAGCGTTTGTCGTTCTTGCGGAACCGCAGCCCACGCCGGAACAGGTAGCTGCGCACCAGCACCTCGATCGACGTGTCCTTGCCGCGGATATGCGACATCGTGTACGACCGCGTCCCGCGCGCGTACTTCTCCGTCTTTTCCGTCACCACGCGACCTGCGCCGCGCCGCCGGAGAACGGGGAGCCGTCCGCGCCGGACGGGGCGACGGCCTGTGAATCGGAGCTGGACGGGGCAGACGCGAACGGGCGGAAGGACGAGGACGACGTGCCGGACGGGGCGGCGGACGCATCGGCCGGCCTTTCCGACGCGTCCGCCGCCAACTCGGCCAGGAACTCGTCGACCTCACCCACGTCGTACCCCTGCTTGAGTCGCACGGTGCTGAACGTCTGCGAACTAAGCTCAGCGGCGGTCATCGGCCGACCGGCCTTCATCCGTTCCATGACGACGTCGAGGAAGTCGTCGACCTCGTCGACGTCGTACCCCTCCCTGAACCGCACGGTCGAGAAAATCTTGTTACGGACGGACTCCACGTCGATCATCGTCGTCCTCCTGTCTGCCGTCTGGGAGCACACGGCCCTTTGTCCGGTATGGTACGCGCAATTCGGGAGGATCATCGTGCAGACGGCCCCGGGCGAGACGCCGCCGCCGACCTGGCCGGCGTCATCGGCGGCCCCACAATTTGGCCTATAACCCGGCGACCATGCCGTCCGACAACGCAAAAGGGCTGGAACCAATCGGTTCCAGCCCTTTGTTGCTGGTGCGAGTGGAGGGAGTTGAACCCTCACGAGCATACACTCACTGCCACCTGAAGACAGCGCGTCTACCATTCCGCCACACTCGCAGACAAGAGGACAACTTAGCACTGCTTCGGTCGAAGAGGCAAATCGAGCGTGTCTTCGGCGTGTCGCGACGCGATGGGCCAGTGCGCCCGATGCATCCGGCCCATGCGCGCCAACGACGGGGGGCATGAGCCGGGCGTTCAGTTGGGAGTCTCCGGCACGACGCCGTCAGCGCCAGACCACCTCATGCGGCGCCGCGCCGACCTCGAAGTGATACTTCGCGCACCCCAGCCCCACGTGCGCGAACAGGCCATCCAGCGCCTCGGCCGTCACCGAACCGTCGTCGGCATGCAGTGTGAAACGGAACGGCTGCTGGCTGAGCGACGTGGGCGCAGCCATCGCCGCCTCCATGCCGCGCACGAACCAGTCGGGCCAATCCGCGGTATCCGCGGTCGCATCGCCATCGGACGCATCACGCGCGGCGGCATCGGACGCACCGCCCTCCACGCACGCCAACTCCGCCATCGGCTTCGAACGGCGACGGCCGCCCGGCCGCGCGCCGTGACCGAACGCAATCACCCACACGACGGACTCGCCGTCGTCCAACGACCACCACGCGTCGTCGGAGACGCCTTCCGCGCCATCCAACACCGCCCACGACGTATCCAACCCAAGCCGCACGGCGTGCAGCACAAGACGCTCGCCGTAATAACCCACGCGCTCCTGCAACGCGGCGGCCTCCGGCGAGACGGGCGAGCCGTCCGCATCCTTGAACGACTGCAACGTGGCGTCGGTCGTGTCGTCCGCGGGCGCGCGTCCGACGAGCGCGATCGCGTTGTGCACGCCCTTGAACCGGCCGTAATGCGTCTTCAGCCCGAGAAACGCGTCCTCCAGACCCGCGGCCATCTGGATGTGCAGGCCCGATTCGGCGTTGCACGCGTCGATTTCGGCCTGCAGCGCGGCGAGCGTATCTGGTGCGACCGGCTCGTCCGTGTACGCGCGGATGGCGTGACGCGCGTCGATCGCCTCGAGAAGACTCATCATGATATCTGCCGTCATGTCTGCCGTCCCTTTCACTTGCCGTCACCTGCCGTAGAAGTGCGCCAGCGACTCGTCACGGAATTCCTCGAAGTAGCCGCCGTCGATCGAGGCGCGGACGTCGTCGAGCAGCTTCACGAAGAACCGTTCGTTGTGGATCGTGGCCAGCGTGAAGCCGGTGAACTCGCGGGCGCGCAGCAGATGATCCACATAGGCGCGCGTGTAATGGCGACACGTGTAGCAGTCGCAGCCCTCCTCGAGCGGCGCGAAATCGAACTTGTGCTGCGCGCGCTTGATGTTGTAGCGACCGTGGCGCGTGTAGATGGCGCCGTTGCGGGCGCAGCGGGCGGGGGCGACGCAGTCGAACGTGTCGCCGCCGTTCTCCACGCACGCGAAGATGTCGTCCATCTCCGCGATGCCGAGCACGTGGCGCGGGCGCTCCTCCGGCATCGCGTCGCAGATCCACGCGCACGTGTCGCCGATGATGCGCTTCTCGATGGCGCCGCCGATGCCCACGCCGTCGAAGTCGAGCGAGGCGATCTGCTCGGCCGCATGCCGGCGCAGATCCTCGTAGTTCGCGCCCTGCACCACGCCGTACAACGCCTGATACGGCTTGCCGAGACGTGCCTCGGTGAGCCGCTCGTGCTCGGCCACACAGCGCTTCGCCCAGCGGAACGTGCGCTCCACCGAATCCTTCTGGTAGGAGCGCGTGTTCATCAGCGTGGTGAGCTCGTCGAACGCGAACATGATGTCCGCGCCGATCTTGTGCTGGATACCCATCGAGATCTCAGCGGAGAAACGGTGCTCATCGCCGTTGAGAGGCGATTTGAACGTCACGCCGTCCTCATCCACCCAAGCGAGCCGCTCCTTGCCGTCCGCGATGATGTCGTCCGACTTCATGCCGGTCACGTCCATCGCGAGCGTCTTCTTGAAGCCGACGCCCAGCGACATCACCTGGAAGCCGCCGGAATCGGTGAACGTGGGGCCATGCCAGTTCATGAAGCGGCCGAGACCGCCGACCTGGTCGAGCACGTCCTCGCCGGGGCGTTCGAACAGGTGGAACGCGTTCGCGAGCAGGCACTGCGCGCCGAGGTCCTTCATCGATTCGGGCAGCACCGCCTTCATGGCGGCCTGCGTGGCCACGGGCACGAACGCGGGTGTACGGATGTCGCCGTGCGGCGTGTGGATGATGCCGGTGCGGCCGTATCGGGCGCCGTTCCGGCCCTTGCCGTCCGCGGCGTCGGGCAGGCGGGTGATGGTCTCGAAACGGAACGCGGAACGGTCACCGGGTTTGCCCGGGGCGGCGCCGCGCGGGCTCAGGTTGAGATCGGGTTCGGGGCTGTTGGTCATACCGTTCACTTTAGGCGGACAAGGGGATTGCGGGGCAGATGGGGGCGCAGTTCAGGCGGGGTGCGGCTGGGGCGGCGGGTGCGGTTGGCGGTCCGCGCGCTGCGTGTGCGGGTGTCTCCCAGCACGATATCTGGCTGTCGTCTAAGTAACCCGCGCGCTGCGTGCGCGAGGGAGGGTTCTGCGTTGCGAGGGGTACATTCCGCTGGTTGCGGACATCTATCTGCGTTATGAGGGGTATCGGCCGAAGTAGACCTCGTTGGAAACGGCTTGATGACGGCAGCGGTTGGACGTGATACCCAAGGATGCCGTGGCCTAGGTACCCCTTGTAAGCGAGAAAGACATCTGCAGCAGCGTGAAAATACCCCTCATAACGCGGATATGAGGAAAATCGAGGAGAGTTCACCTATCACTTCCAACGAACATTCAGGAAACGTACAGACCTGCTGCCTTTACTCTTAGGTAGCAATACGAGCCGGCGGGATTGCTGCAGTGGAACCGCGAGACGCCGGCCATATGAAGGAGTGAACGAACATGGCTGATGAGCAGAACAGCTGGAACCCCCAGGAGGGCCAGAACGCGCAGCCGCAGGAAACCCAGCCGCAGAACGGCGCCGCGCAGAACGCGCAGAACGGTACCGCGCAGAACGCGCAGAACGCGCAGAACGGCAACACACAGGGCGCGTACCAGCAGCCGCAATACGGCTCCCAGTACGGCAACCCGTACGGCACCGGATACGGCGCCTCGGCCCCCGTGTCCCCGGCGGCCCCCGTCTCCCAGCCGCAGCAGCCGCAATACGGCGCACCGACGCAGCACATCGACCCCATCGTCGCTCCGGTGAACGGCGAACAGCCCACCGAAACCATCGACCCCTCCGCCATTCAGGGCGTGCAGCATGCGGCGGACGTCGCGGCCGCCCCCACCCAGACCTTCCCCACCGCGCAGGCCGGCAACACCGCGGCCGGCCCGGTGGCTTCCGAGCCCCCTGCCGCATCGTCTGCGAACAGCGGCGAGATCGCGCCCGACTACGCTTCCGCCAAGGGCGAGCAGACTGTCGTCTCCGCCGAGCCGAACGCCGCCGGCTCCCAGAGCGGTCAGAACGCCCAACCCGCCCAGCCTGCCTACGGCCAGTACAAGCCCGCGCCGGAATACGGCGCGTACGGCCCCGTGCCCACGCAGCCCGCAGCTGCCGGCCAAGAGTTCGGCCAGCAGCAGCCCGGTCAGGACCGCAACCCGTACACCACCGGCAACCCGTTCACCGCGGGAGCCCCGCAGACCCAGTCTCGGCCCCAGCCCGGTGAGGCCGGTGCTGCCGGCAACGGCCAGTTCCCGCCGTCCGGCCCGTCCAACCCGTTCTACGGCCAGCCGGGTCAGCCGGGCGCGTTCGACCCCAACGCACCCGTGGCCGCGAAGCAGTCCTCCAGCACCGTGCGCGGCGTGGTCATCGGCGTCGTGGCGGCGCTGGTGAGCGCCGTCCTGTGCCTCGGCGTCGGCTACGGCGCCATCACCAGCGGCCTGGTCAAGGTGCCCACCACCAGCTCCCTGTCCAGTGTGGACTCCAGCACGTCCGGCTCCGGCTCCGCCACCGCGAAGTCCGGCGACGCCCCGGATTGGCAGGCCGTCGCCAAGGAGGTCTCCGGCTCCGTGGTCTCCATCCAGACCCAGCTGTCCAACGGCAGCGCCCAGGGCTCCGGCGCCATCCTCGACACCGAAGGCCACATCGTGACCAACAACCACGTGATCTCCGGCGCCCAGCAGATCCAGGTGACGCTCTCCAACGGCCAGATGTACTCCGCGCAGGTCGTCGGCACCGACACCACCACCGATCTCGCGGTCATCAAGCTCGACAACCCGCCGAGCGACCTCAAAGCCGTCGAATTCGCCGATTCCGACAAGCTCGCCGTCGGTGAGAACATCATGGCCGTCGGCAACCCGCTCGGCTACGACGACACCGCCACCTCCGGCATCGTGTCCGCGCTGAACCGCCCGGTCACCGTGATGGACGACAACAACAACGACATCGTCACCAACGCCGTCCAGATCGACGCGGCCATCAACCCCGGCAACTCCGGCGGTCCGACCTTCAACGCGGCCGGCCAGGTCATCGGCATCAACTCCTCGATCGCCTCCACCTCCAGCTCCTCTTCGAACAGCACCGCAGGCTCCATCGGCATCGGCTTCGTCATCCCCTCGAACCTCGTCAAGCGCGTCGCCAACGAGATCATCAAGAACGGCTCCGTCAAGCACGTGGCACTCGGCATCACCATCACGTCCGACACGGTCACGGCCGACGGCGTGACCCGCGCCGGCGCGAAGATCACCAAGGGTTCCTCCGGTTCCGCCGTGGTCTCCGGCTCCCCGGCCGACAAGGCCGGTCTGAAGGAGGGTGACACCATCGTCGCGTTCAACGGCAACGCGGTGAGCAGCAATGCCTCGCTCCTCGGCTTCGTGCGCGCCGCCGCCCTCGGCGACAAGGCGACGCTCACCATCGTCCGCGACGGCAAGACCATGGACGTCGACGTCACGCTCGACCAGCAGGAGGACAAGGTCAACGGCTCCAACCGCTCCGAGTCCAGCAACGGTTCGGGCTCCGACGGCAGCGACGGTTCTGGCTCCGGTTCCGACGGCTCCGATGGTTCCGGTTCCGACGGCTCCGGCAACAACGGATTCCCGTTCAACATGTGGTGACCCGACGCGGTCGCTAGGGGCCGGCGGACATCCGTCGCGAGGGCGCTGCCCTGCGGCATCGGCCGCCGGCCCGTTTCAATCCGGGGCCTGGATCCGGCCCCGGGCCAACGTCATGAAGGCGGGCTTTCTCGGAATCGAGGAGGCCCGCCTTCAATTGGTTCCTGAGCGGTTCCATTGGTAACGTCGGGGAGAGCGGCGGCTTCATGCAATTTCGAACGATGCCGGAAAACCGCGGCATACCGCCATTTTCATATTGGCCGCTCGCCATGGTGGCGGGGTGCGTTACCAACGGAAGGCTTCAAGGGCCAACTGAATGAGCCGGAAACGCTGATGAGGCGGTTTCTGCCCGTTCAGCACCCTCACGGGCCGGCCGAGGCCGACGGCATCACGGGGTTTGCGATGTCTTCGCCTCGCTGATAGAGTGACAGCGCAATAACCGAATACCGATTCTTTACGCCGTGTATCGAGCGATGCATCACGCGGGGAATCGCAGGCTCCGAAAATCGGCCGTGGCCGATCGGCTCCCGGGCCGCCCATGGCGGTCCGCGCGCTTCGGAATCCGCAATCCTTCTCTCCGCATCCGATGCCGCCGATGGGTTAACAAGGCGTGACCGCACCTGCCGTGCGCCACGTTTTGCCACCCTTCGGAAGGCCGATGCCAGCCGGACGCAGCAAAGCGGCACGCCCGGCCCGTACCAGCGTAAGGAGCAGCGGATGAGCAGCCTCATCGCATCCCCCAACGGTTCCGGCACACGGCCGGTCCCCTCCGCCACGCCGCATGTCACCGCGGATTCCAACGTTTCCAAGACTCCGGACGCCCATGTCCCCGACGCCCCGCATCGCAGCATCCTCGCGGTCGTCCTCGACCTGTGCCGACGCGTGCCCATGCTGCCGGTCGTCATCCTCTCCGCGATTCCCGTCGCTCTGCTGTGGAATGTCCGCCCGTGGCCCACGGGCGGAGCGGCTGCGATGGCGGGCGCAATGGACGCCGTCGCACGTGTCGGCGCGCACGTCGCCACGGCGTTGGCGACGCCGTCGATTGGCCAATGGCTTGTCATCGCGCTCGTCGCGTACACCGTCGTCGGCACCGTCATCGGCATGATCGACGACATCCGTCACGGACAGGTCGGCATCGACCTGCTCGCCGTGCTCGCCATGCTGTCCACCATCGGCGTGGGCGAATACTGGGCGGGCTGGGCCGTCGTCCTCATGGTCACCTCCGGCGAAGCCATCGAGGAATACGCGCAATCGAAGGCGGAACACAGCCTCACCATGCTGCTCGACGCGGCGCCGCGCACCGCGCACGTCGCGAACCTGCCCGGCGTGGGCAGGGAATCGGGACGGGCGTCCCGCGGCGAATCGGCCGCCGTGCGTCCGGCCGCGGGCGTTTCCGGGGCCGACGGAGCCTCCGC
Source organism: Bifidobacterium sp. CP2 (assembly GCF_018555635.1). Lineage (NCBI taxonomy): Bacteria > Bacillati > Actinomycetota > Actinomycetes > Bifidobacteriales > Bifidobacteriaceae > Bifidobacterium > Bifidobacterium sp. CP2. The sequence goes on from NZ_JAFEJX010000010.1 coordinate 22,791, forward strand.
CGCGGCCGCCGCCGCGGGCGCTGTCGCTGGCGATGGCGCACCTCGCGCCGCCCGCAACATCGCGCCGATCCGTAGCGACGACGGCTTCCGCCACGTCGCGGCGTCTCGCGTCGGCGACGCCGGACGCGCGGGCGAGGACGGGCGGAACGCGGACAAGCGGAACGTGGGCGGGTCGGGCGACGTGACGAGCGTCGGACGGAATGCGGATGGGCGGAACGACGTGTGCGTACTCACCGGACGCGACGCCGAAGCCTGCGACTCGGCCGTCGCCCGCGCCGACGCGCGCGTGCGCCCGAACGCGGACGCGCGGTTCGACACCGTGCCCGTCGACCAGGTGCGCGTCGGTGACGTCATCATCGTGCTGCCCGGCGAAACCGTGCCCGTCGACGGCGAACTGCTGTCCGGATCGGCCACGCTCGACCTGAGCGCCATCAACGGCGAACCCCTGCCGCGCGAAGTGTACGCGGGCGCGCGCGTCATGTCCGGCGCGGTCAACGGCTCCACCACGCTCGCCATGCGCGCCACCGAACTCGCCGCCGACTCGCAATACCAGCGCATCCTCACGATGGTGAACCAGGCGCAGGAATCGCGCCCGGCCGTGGTGCGCACCGCCGACAGGCTCGCCGTGCCGTTCACCGTGCTCGCGCTGCTCATCGCAGGCGTGGCATGGGCGGTCGCCGGCACGCCGCTGCGGTTCGCGCAGGTGCTTGTGCTCGCCACGCCCTGCCCGCTGCTCATCGCCGCGCCCGTCGCATACATCGCCGGCACGTCGCGTCTCGCCGCCGCCGGCGTGCTCATCAAGACGCAGGACGTCATCGAACAGCTGGGGCGCGTCACGCAGGTGTTCTTCGACAAGACCGGTACGTTGACCGTCAAGCAGCCGCAGGTCGTGCGCGTCGAGATGGTGGATATGCCGTTGGGTGGTGCCGGTGCGGTGGGTGCCGGTGTGTTTTCCGGGACATCCGTTTCTATAGGAACGGACGCGGGTGTGGCCGATAACGCTGCTGTTGCGTCCGATTCTGCGGATTCGGTCGATAATGCGTCCGTGAGGGGCGTCATGCCGTCCGTTTCTATAGGAACGGGCGTTAATGTGTCCGATGGAACCGTTGGACCGTCCGATTCTATAGGAACGGGCGTTGAGGTGCCCGGTAGGGCTGGTGGTACGTCCGTTTCTATAGGAACGAACGCAGGGGATGGCTGCATGCCCTTGGATGAGGACCACGTGCTCATGTTCGCCGGCGTGGTCGAAAGCTACTCCGTGCACGTGCTCGCCAAGGGCATCGCGGTGGCCGGGCATGAGGCGCTTGGACGTTTGCGCGCCCGGTATGCGGACGGTCGTCGGGAGTGTCCGGAAGGAGCGGGCGCGGCGCATGACGGATATGGGCGTGACTATCCGGTTGTGACTGGCGTCCACGAGGAGCCCGGCAAGGGTATCGCGGCCGAAGTCAACGGGCATCGGGTGCGCGTGGGGCGGCTCTCCTTTGCGGCCGCCGGCGACGACGGTTTCATGCCTGAGGGTTCCTCCGCGGCTGTGCCTGTCGTTGGGGCTGGCGTCGGGTCCGGCGCCGGGATTGGAGTATCCGCAGAAGCGGAGGTTCGGCGCGTGCAGGCCGGGGAAGGCTCTGAGACGCCGGTCGGGAATGCTGCCGGCACTGGAACCGGTGCTGAAGACGCCTGCCGTGGTCAGCGGTCCCGCGCGCGGTTCGGCGTGCTGGCTCCGGACGAAATGGCCTCCTATGTGGCGGTGGACGGGCGTCTCGTCGCCCGAATCGTCCTGCGTGACGTGCCGCGTGCGGACGCGAAGGCGACGCTTGCGCGGTTGCATGAGCTCGGCGTCGCCAGGCTCACGATGCTCACCGGCGACAAGCGTTCCTCCGCCTCGGTCATCGCGCGCGAGGTCGGCATCGACGAGGTCCACGCCGAACTGTTCCCCGAAGACAAGGTCGCCGCGGTCCGTGACGCTTCCTCCGACGGCGGCGTCACGAGGAACGGCGGCGTCACGAGGAACGGCGGCGTCACGAGAAACAGCGGCGTCACACGGAACAGCGGCGTCACGATGATGGTGGGCGACGGCGTGAACGACGCGCCCGTACTCGCCGCGGCCGGCATCGGCGTAGCCATGACCGACGGCACCTCCACCGCCGCATCCGAATCGGCGCAGGTCGTCATCATGAACGACCGGCTCGACGCCGTGCCGCGTGCGATTGGCATCGCCCGTCGCACGAAGCGCATCATGCTGCAGGCGGTCGTGTTGGGACTGGCGCTCGCGCTTGTCGGCATGATCGCGGCCGCGTTCGATCTCATCCCGGTGGTCGTTGGCGCATTCCTGCAGGAAGGCATCGATGTGGTGAGTATCCTGTGGGCCTTGACCGCCGTGCTCGATCGGGAGTGAGTGGTTGTTCGGCCTCCTTGCGAAACGGATCGGATATGCCGTGTCCGATTCGTTTCGCTGGGAGGCTGTTTTGCGATGCGGGTCGTCCGGTTTGCGACGGGTTGCTTCGCTGGGAGGCTGTGTTGCGATGTGGGTCGTCCGGTTTGCGACGGGTTGCTTCGCTGAGGAATGGTGTGGTGCCGCTGTGCGCCATACCGTCGTGCCGCCATACCGCCGTGTCGCCATACCGCCAGGAGTGAGCTCCATCATCCGACGCTGAAAAGCCCGAGGAATCACTCTTCCGCGATTCGCGGGTCTGAGATACCCTGTAACGCGTGACTGAATCTTCGAATACCACTGCAAACACCGCGTCCGCGAACGAGCTTCGCATCGCCGTGATCGGCGCTGGCCCGGCCGGCGTCTACTCCTCCGACATCTTCCTCCGTCAGCTCAAGAAGCTCGGCGAGGAGCTGGGCCTCGGCACGAAGGCCCGCATCGACCTGTTCGAGAAGCTGCCCGTGCCGTTCGGCCTGGTCCGCTACGGCGTGGCCCCCGACCACCCGTCCATCAAGTTCATCGCCTCCGCGCTCGAGAAGACGCTCGACAACCCGGACATCCACCTGTACTGCGACGTGGAGTTCGGCAAGGACGTCACCCTCGACGACCTGCTCGCCCGCTACGACGCCGTGCTGTTCGCCACCGGCGCTGTCAAGGACAAGCCGCTGCGCATCCCTGGCGCCGACCTCGACGGCGTGTACGGCGCCGCCAAGTTCGTCGAATGGTACGACGGCTACCCCACGGGTGCCCGCGAATGGCCGCTCGAGGCTGAAAACGTCGCCGTGATCGGCGGCGGCAACGTCGCGATGGACGTCGCGCGCGAGCTCATGCGCAACGCCGACGACCTCAAGGCCAAGACCGACATTCCGGACAACGTCTACGAAGGCATCCAGAACAACAAGGCCAAGGTGTTGCACCTGTTCATCCGCCGCGGCGTGGCCCAGGCGAAGTTCAGCGTGCAGGAGCTGCGCGAGATGGAGAAGCTGCCCGGCGTGCAGCTCATCATCAACGAGGACGACTTCGAATTGGACGACGACACCATCGAGGTCGCCGGCAAGGACAAGCTCACCCGTCAGATGGTCGAGGAGCTGTTCGCCATCCGCGAGATGGCCGAGGACATGGAGGACGACGGCGACGTCGACTACGAGGGCAACCCGGCCGACCGCAAGTACTACGTCCACTTCAACTCCGCGCCCACCGAGATCCTCGGCGAGGACGGCAAGGTGAAGGCGATCCGCGTCGAGCGCACCGAGACCGGCGCCGACGGCAAGATGCACCGCACCGGCGAGTTCACCGACTACCCGGTCGAGGCCGTGTACCACGCGATCGGCTACCAGCCGGCTGAGGCGCCCGGCATCGCCTACGACCAGCATGGCGCCCACCTCGCCAACGCGAACGGCGACGGCCGCATCACCACGTCCGCCGAGGGCGGTGAGGTGCGCGAGCGTCTGTACGCCACCGGTTGGGCCAAGCGCGGCCCGGTCGGCCTGATCGGCTCCACCAAATCCGACGCGCTCGCCATCGTCACGAACATGCTCGAGGATCTGGCCAAGGCCGCCGAGGGTGGTCGCGTGGCCGCCGACCGCGACCCCGAGTCGATCGACCGTCTGCTGGCCAGCCGCGGCGTCAAGCCGATTGACTTCGCCGGCTGGAAGAAGGTCGACGCCTTCGAGCGCGCCGAGGGCGCGAAGGAGGGACGCGAGCACAAGAAGGTCATCGAGCCAGCCCAGATGCGCGAGCTCGCCCACGCCGAGTGACGCGATCCGTCGTTTCGTCGACTGGTTTCGTTTCGCCGTTTCGTTGCGTCGATGAGGCGATTCGACTGCGGCGGATTGTCGACTGATTGCCGGCCGATTGGATTGGCAGGCTCCCCTCGTCCGAGGGGAGCCTGCTGTTGTTTCGACTAGTGCTGGATGTCCGATTGACGCCCGTGGTTTCGTCCGATTCTGTAGGTTCGGACGAAAAGGGCGGATCGGGAGGCCCTGTTTCGTCCGATTCTGTAGGTTCGGACGAAAAGGGCGGATCGGGAGGCCCTGTTTCGCCCGATTCTATAGGATTGGACGTAGAGGGGTGACTGGGACGCCGGGTTTCGTCCGATTCTATAGGTTCGGGCGTTGCCGCCTCGTGTGTCCCCTTTTCCGCGTCCGATTCTGTAGGTTCGGATGTGGGGAGCGGGCTGAGTCGCCGGGTTTCGTCCGATTCTGTAGGTTCGGACGTGGGGAGCGGGCTGAGTCGCCGGGTTTCGTCCGATTCTATAGGTTCGGGCGCCGCGCCCCGCGTCTCCTCCTCCGCTCTCCTCCGTCCGCATCCCGCCCTCCTCCGCCCGCACCCGTCCGGCATATGCCCAGCTAAAACTCAGCTCGTGAATTTACTGTGTGCCTTATGGATGGCAATTTGCGCGTGCACGGCCACTTCAATGGCCTGAAGACGACCCTTTTGTTTGGGTTGATGTGGGGCGTCATCATGCTGGTCTGGTGGGCCACGGGCGCCCGACAGCAGACACTCGGCATCTATATCATCATCGGGCTCGGCACCACCTTCTTCTCCTATTGGTTCTCCGACAAACTCGCCATCGCCTCCATGGGCGCGCGCGAGGTCAGCGAGGCGGAGGCGCCTACGTTGTACCGGATCGTCCGGGAACTGTCCGCCAGGGCGGGCAAACCCATGCCCCGCATCTATGTGGCTCCCACGATGAGTCCGAACGCGTTCGCCACCGGCCGCAACGAACGTCATGCGGCGGTCTGCTGCACGCAGGGCATCCTGCGCATCCTCAACGAACGGGAGATCCGCGGCGTGCTCGGCCACGAGCTCATGCACGTGTACAACCACGACATCCTCACGTCCGCCGTCGCCTCCGCCATGGCCACGGTCATCACGTATCTCGGCTATTCGCTCATGTATTTCGGCGGCGGCACTTCGCGCGACGAGCGCGACAACTCCTCCGGCGGGCTCGGTCTCATCGGCATGCTGTTCAGCATCATCCTCGCGCCCATCGCGGCGTCGCTCATCCAGCTGGCCATCTCCCGCACACGCGAATACGACGCCGACGAGGACGGCAGCCGGCTCACCGGCGATCCGGAGGCGCTCGCCTCCGCGCTCAACAAGATCACGTATGGTGCGCAGACCACGCCGATGCGCAAGACCGCCGGCACTCAGTCCGTGTCCGCCATGATGATTGCGAACCCGTTCTCGTCGGTCGGTTTCGCGAAGCTGTTCTCCACGCACCCGCCTACCGAGGACCGCATCGCGCGTCTCATGCAGATGTCGCGTGAGATGCATGCGCAGCAGGTGTTCGGCGCCGGTTCCGCCCCTCAGGTGCGGTTCTGAATCCGATTGATTCCGGCTGGTCCGATTGTTTCGTCCGGCCCGTCCGGCCCGCAAAGCTCGAGTAGTGAGACGCCGCCGGCCACAGACCGGTCCCGTGCTATACTCGTGCCTCGCGTCCAAAAGACGCACTTTCGCGGATGTAGTTCATCGGTAGAACGAAAGCTTCCCAAGCTTTAAAGGCGGGTTCGACTCCCGTCATCCGCTCCACTGGGAGCCGTTGGAATCCAACGGCTCCTTTGCGTTTCGCAGGGTCATTCCGGATTCCGCGTCCTCACGCCCCGTCCCCACTCGTCCGCGCCCGACGTCACTCCCCGGGCTTCGGACTCATGTCGATGAGCTGCTGGATGGTCACGAACTCGTAACCTTGCCCCTTGAGGTCGTCGATGATGCGCGGCAGCGCCTCGATGTCCTGCGTGCGGTCGCCGCCGCCGTCGTGCATGAGCACGATCGCGCCGTCGTACGCGTTGTTGAGCACCGCGTCGTGGATGGCGTCCGCGCCGGGCCGCTTCCAATCCTCCGTGTCGATGGTCCACAGCACGTTCATGCCGATGAGGTCGCCGGCGTCCTTCCACTGCTGGTCGCCGAACGCACCGTATGGCGAGCGGAACACCGTGGTGTCCACGCCGGACGTCTGCTTCATCGCCGTGAATCCCTTGGTGATGTTGTCGCGCAGCGCGTCGCGGCTGAGCTTCGGCATGTTCGGATGGTCGAAGCTGTGCGACGCCACCTGATGGCCTTCCGCCACCATGCGTTTCTCCGCGTCGGCGAATTCCGACGACTGCTGTCCCAGGTCGAAGAACGTGGCCTTGACACCCTTGTCCTTGAGGATGTCGAGCATCGGCGCGCTGTATTGGCTCGGACCGTCGTCGAAGGTCAGCGCGATGACCTTCTTGCCTTCCGGCCGCGGGTTGTAGGAGGTGACGACCATGTCGACCGGTTTCACGGTGACGCCCTTGTCGGCGGTCTTGCCGGACCGCTTGCCGGTCCACGTCTCGCGTTCGCCGTCCTTGCCGGCCTGCGTGCGCACTTGGATGGCGCCGCCTTTGATGTTGATGTTCGTGCCGAACGGCACGGTGGTCTTCTTCACCGTATGCGCTTCGGTCACGTCCTTGCCGGAGGCGACGGTGATGTCCGCGTGTTCCGGCACGATCACGGCGTCCCTGTCGCGTGGGGCGATGGCCTGCCCGCCGATGGCGGCGGCGACGGCCCTGCCGCCGGTCTTGTCGAGCACGGAACCGTCGACGGCGAGCAGGCGCCCGGGTTTCTTGCCGAAGCTGTCGTTGCGTGCGATGAGTTGGGCGAGCGTGGTGTGTACGTTGGCGCGTACGGTGGTGCCGTTCACGGTGACGTCGATGGGACGCCAGCGGTTCTCCCACATCCACCAGCCGCCGGCGCCGCTTCCGGCGACGAGCGCCGCCACGAGCAGTCCGATGAGCGCGCGCAGCCAGATGCGCTTGCGTTTCGGCGCCGCGGCCAGTCCGGTCGTGCCCAGTCCGTGCAGGCCGTCGAGGTTCAGGGCGATGGTTTCGGCCGTCCGGTCGCGTTCCGGCCGTGTCACGGCCGGAGCCGCACCCCGGGACGCCGTGCGGCCGCCGTCGGACGTCGCGCCGCCGTCCGTGTCCTCGGCGAAGTCGTCGAGCGACTCCTCTTCGATGACGTGACGTCGTTCGTCCTCGCGTTCGCGGCGTTCGACCTCCAGCCGCGCCTGTTCGCGTTCGTGCCTCTCCCGTTCGGCTTCCTCGCGTGCCTGCTCTTCGGCTTTGGCACGCGCCTTCTCCTCCGCCTTCCGATTGCGGTTGCGGAACCGTTCCGACACGTGCGCCGCGTCCCCGAACGTCAGCTCCTCCGGATCCTCCGACAGTGTTCCGGACGTATTGCCCGTGGGCTTCCCCGCGCCCCGGTTCGTCGGGGAGACCGGCTTGCGTGTGATGTTCGGTTGCTTCCGCTTCTTCCTGCTCATCGTCCTGTCCTCATATCCCGCGTGCGGCGGTTCCGCCGCACGCCGATTCCGTTCCGCGGGCTGCGGTGGCCTGCGATCCTGTCTCATTGTAGGGGCGGCCTCGGGCGGGCGACGGCGTGAATCGCGTCGGGACGGTGAATCGTGCGCGACGGACACGGGTGACACGGCGGAAAGTGAACGGCGGATGAAGTCATTCGCCCGGAGGATAATGGCCGCATGACCATCGCAACACCGGAACGCTATGCCGAAATGCTGGACGCCGCCCGTCGCGGCGGATACGCCTACCCCGCCATCAACGTGACCAGTACCCAGACCCTGAACGCCGCCCTCCAGGGCTTTGCGGAAGCTGAATCGGACGGCATCATCCAAGTGTCGGTGGGTTCCGCGGCGTACCTGTCCGGACAGGCAGTGCAGGACCGCGTCACCGGATCCCTGGCGTTCGCCGCGTTCGCGCACGAGGTGGCGAAGAAGTATCCGAACATCACCGTGGCGCTTCACACCGACCATTGCGCCAAGCAGTACCTCGACGAATGGGTGCGCCCGCTGCTCGCGCACGAGGCCGACGAGGTGGCGCACGGCCACGAACCCACGTTCCAATCGCACATGTGGGATGGCTCCACCGTGCCGCTCGACGAGAACCTCGCCATCGCCGAGGAGCTGCTCGACAAGTCGCAGGCCGCGCACACCATCCTCGAGATCGAAATCGGCGCCGTCGGCGGCGAGGAGGACGGCCAGTCGGCCGAAATCGACGAGAAACTGTACTCCACGCCGGCCGACGGCGTGAAGGTCGCGCAGCGTCTCGGCCTGGGGGAGCGCGGCCGCTACATGGCGGCGTTCACGTTCGGCAACGTGCACGGCGCGTACAAGCCGGGCGTCGTCAAACTGCGCCCGGACCTGCTCGGCGACATCCAGCGCGAGGTGGCCGAGGCCGTGGTGGACGGACGCGTGCCCTCCGCCGCCGGCATCGTGGACTTCCCCGCAGGCAAGCCGTTCGAACTCGTGTTCCACGGCGGCTCCGGTTCCACGCCGGAGGAGATCGCGGAGGCGGTGAGCCACGGCGTGGTGAAGATGAACATCGACACGGACACGCAGTACGCGTTCACGCGCGCCATCGCCGGCCACATGTTCGAGCATTACAACTCGGTGCTCAAGGTGGACGGCGAGGTCGGCAAGAAGAAGTTCTACGACCCGCGCTCCTGGGGCAAGAAGGCGGAGGCGTCCATGGCCGCGCGCGTGGTGGAGGCCTGCGAGCAGCTCGGTTCCGCCGGCAAGGCGCTGCGGTGAAGGCGTTGCGGTGGCGGTTCTGCGGTGGCGGTTCTGCGGTGGCGGTTCTGCAGTAGGGGTCCTGCGGTGGCGGTTCTGCAGTAGGGGTTCCGCGGTGAGGGTTCTGCGGTAGGGGTCCTGAAGTAGCGGTTCCGCGGTGAAGGCGCTGCGGTAGCGGAGTCGCGGCCCCGTGCAGCGTCCGATTCTATAGAATCGGACGCTGCACGGGGCCGTACCGCGCTCGGGGCGCCCGTTCCTATAGGAACGGATGTTCGTGTGCATGTTGGGCGCCCTCCAGGTGTCCGTTTCTATAGGAACGGGTGTTATCGGGTGTTATGTAGCCGCGTGGGCGTCCGATTCCGCAGGAATGGGCGCCTGGCGGGCTGGGGCAGTGTCGAGAATGTCCGTTCCTATAGGATGGGGTGTTTCTGGGGTGGTGCCCGGGTCTTAAACGTCCGTTTCTATAGAATCGAGCGCTGTTGCGGTCTGGGATGTCCTGTAAGCGTCCGTTCCTATAGGATGGGGCGGCTTTGTGTCCTGTGCCAGTCCGTGAACGTCCGTTCCTATAGGAACGGGTGTCCCGGTCTTCCGCATTGCGTCGTAGCTGTCCGTTTCTATAGGAAGGAGCGTTCACCGTAGGGGGTTGGCTTGTCCGTGCGTGCCTTGGTGCCCGAATCCAAAGCAATGGATGCGGGCACCGAACGGGGGAATAGGTGCGGTACGGGGCAGCTGTCAGTATTCAGCACACACGAATCCGGCAAACGGTGTGCGTTTGCCGAAGTTCGGTCGTGGCACCTGCGCCGCGACGAGACGTTGCTCGAACTGTGTGCGATTGCGCACATGAGCCATCTGAAACCGCACGACTGGTATGTTGAGCATGTTGATTGCCGTTTCGCGGTCCTTCTCCCGTAAAGCGACGGTGGCGATGTCTACGCCTCCGGTCATGGCGGGATTCACATATTTCTCGCGGCCGTCCAACTCTCCGACGACGAGTGAACCGTCGTCGCGTGTCCATGTGAAGTCCGCGTATATCGCGCCTCCGTCGATGGGGTTGATGAATCGCTTCTGACACTGCGGCTGTGCGAATCCCATTTCCAACGAGACCGCCAATGAGATGGCCTCGCCTCCGTTCGTGCACATCGGGTCGACATGTTCTGCGACGAATCGGGCGCGTGGCAGTCCGCGTTTTCGCGGATGCCCAAGGCAGTAGTCCTGCAATGATGACGCCGGGTTGCCTGTGGCGCGCAATCCCATGGCGCATATGGCCATGGCGTTGGGGAAATCCAGAGTGCGTGCGCAATCGAACATGGTCTGCTCGGGTGGTGTGACGCGTAGACCTCCTACCGAGATGACTTGCTGATCCGGTATATAGTGGGCGAAAATTTGGCCGCGTTTGCCAGCTCGGCTGGGATCAGTCACGGCGATATGCACATAGCGTTGGAGATACATGGAGGATGTGTATCGATGAACGGCGGCGGCTGAGACCCCGGACAACACCCAGTCAGGATGTTCCTGGCAGATTGTCCGGAGACGGTACATGATTCGATCCCCGTGAGGCAGCGAGTCCCATAGCGGTTTCCGTATGAAGCGTCCTTTCATGGGCATTGCCAGCTCGCCGGCGGCCATCCGGCGGGCAAGGAGATGACGGTCGCCCGGCTGTTCGGCTTTGGCGAGGCTGCGATGCTGCTCCGCCTGAGCGAGCAGCTGTTCGATTCTGATATGTTGTCTCATGACGCGATGGTAAAGTTTGGCCGACGCTCCGCCTAGTTGTCAGGGCAATGTGTACGGGAGCCCCCGTGAATCTTCACAAATCCGGTTCGTTGTGCGTAGGGGGCGGATTCTGCGGAATCGGATGTCTGTGTGTCGGATTCTGCGGTGGAAGCGTCTGTTTCTATAGGATGGGGTGTTCTGACGTTCTGTGTTATGCCGTGAATGTCCGTTTCTATAGGAACGAGCGGTTTTGGGGGGTGGGGCTGTGCTTCCGACGTCTGTTTCTATAGAATCGGGCGTTGCTGCGGCCCGTGGCGCTCTGCGAACGTCTGTTTCTATAGAATCGAGTGTTTCTGGGTCTTGTGTAGCCGTATAGGCGTCCGTTTCTGTAGGAACGGACGTTGTGATGGCCTGTACTGTGCTCGGGGCGTCCGTTTCTGTAGGAACGGACGTTGCGATGGTCCGTGCTGCGCTCGGGGCGTCCGTTTCTGTAGGAACGGATGCTGCGATGGAGTATGCGCGGCTGGACGGAACGACATCCGCAGGGGCATGCCGGGCGGGAGGTTCGCTGGATGGGCGGGCGAGTCTGCATGATGATGCGGCCGTGCGCCCGGGTAGAGGGCGTACGGTAGGCTGTTTCGCGGCGGAATCGTGCGGGAACCGCGCACACAGCAAGGAATGCGGAGGAAACGTCATGCCTGGAATCGTTCTTATCGGCGCCCAGTGGGGAGACGAAGGCAAGGGTAAGGCCACGGACCTTATCGGCACGAAGGTCGACTTCGTGGCCCGTTTCAACGGCGGCAACAACGCCGGCCACAGCGTGGTCGTGGGCGACGAGTCCTACGCGCTGCACCTGCTGCCCTCCGGCATCATCAACCCGAACCTCACCCCGGTCATCGGCAACGGCGTCGTCGTCGACCCGGAGGTCCTGTTCGAGGAGATCGACGGCCTCGAGGCCCGCGGCATCGACTGCTCCCACCTCAAGGTGAGCGAGGCGGCGCACATCATCGCGCCGTATCACCGCACGCTCGACAAGGTCACCGAGCGCTTCCTCGGCAAGCACAAGATCGGCACCACCGGCCGCGGCATCGGCCCGGCCTACGCGGACAAGATCAACCGCGTCGGCATCCGCGTGCACGACCTGTTCAACGCCGATCATCTGCACGACAAGGTCGAGGCCAGCCTCCACCAGAAGAACCAGATCCTCGTCAAGCTGTACAACCGCCGCGCCATCGACGTGGACCAGACCACCGAGGAGCTGCTCAAGCTTGGCGAGCGTCTCAAGCCGTACGTGGCCAACACCGGCCTGATTCTCAACAAGGCGCTCGACGAGGGCAAGACCGTCCTGTTCGAGGGCGCCCAGGCCACCATGCTCGATGTGGACCACGGCACCTACCCGTTCGTCACCTCCTCCAACCCGACCGCCGGCGGCGCCTGCACCGGCACCGGCGTTGGCCCCACCAAGATCACCCGCGTGGTCGGCGTCTCCAAGGCGTACGTGACCCGCGTGGGCGAGGGCCCGTTCCCCACCGAGCTGTTCGACGAGTCCGGCGAGTGGCTGCGTCAGCAGGGCCACGAGTTCGGTGTGACCACCGGCCGTCCGCGCCGCTGCGGCTGGTTCGATGCGGTCGTCAACCGCTACGCCAGCCAGGTCAACGGCCTGACCGACCTCGTCCTCACCAAGCTGGACGTGCTCACCGGTCTCAAGGAGATCCCGATCTGCGTGGCGTACGACGTGAACGGCGTCCGTCACGACGACATGCCGACCGACCAGGCCGCGTTCGCCGCCGCCAAGCCGATCTACGAGACCATGCCCGGCTGGACCGAGGACATCTCCAACTGCCATACGTTCGACGAGCTGCCCGCCACCTGCCAGGCGTACGTGAAGCGTCTCGAGGAGCTCAGCAACTGCCGTATCTCCGCGATCGGCACCGGCCCGCAGCGCGACCACATCATCTCCGTCCACTCGCTCATCGACTGACGGTCGTCCTGTCTCATCGACTGGCGACTGGTGATCGAATCCGCAACGACCGGACGAACCCATGCCTGAATATTTCGCCGAACCTGATCCCACCACGCAGGAGATGACCGCCGCGCACGCCCGTTCGTACGCGACGGCGTCCCCGCGCCCCACGGGTGCCGCGGCCGCGGCCGAACCGCCGCGCATCCCGCTCGCTCCCGCCAAGCGTGTGCAGGCGCAGTTCAACCCGCTTGCGGACGGCATGATCTATCTCGTGGTGTTCGTCGGCGGTTTCGTCGGCACCGCAATGCGCTACGGCCTGTCCCTGCTCATGCCCACGCCGGCCGCGGAGCGGGGGTTCCTCAGCGCGTTCCATACGGCCACGTTCACCGCGAACATGCTGGCCTGCTTCATTTTCGCCGCGCTCACCGCGTACATGTCCCAGGCTTCGTGGATTCGCAAGCGCGTGCGTCAGCTCACGTCGCGCGGCGTGGGCATGGGCATGTGCGGTGGTTTCTCCACCCTGTCCGCCATGGTCATCGAGGAGCTCACCGCCATCCATCAGGGGCAGATCGCCGGCTTCCTGTTCTACATGCTGTTCAGTTTCGCCGTGGGTCTGCTGGTCGCCGCGGCCGGCGTGAAGGTCGCGCTGGCGCTCGCCTCCCGCCGTTCCGCGCATGTGGTTGCGCAGGCCGTGGCCGCCGCGTCCGGCGAGGGGCCGGCACACGCCGCGCCCAAACGCGACGTCGACGGCGTCGCGCTCGCCGACAAGCCGATCGCGGTGGGCGACGCCGCGTCCGGTCCCGTCGAGATCAAGGCGTCCACGCCGCCGCAAGGCGATTACGGCCAGCCGTTGCCGTCCGCCGCGTCCGATGCCGCGTCCGTCGGCACGCCGCTTGCGCCCGCGTTCGAGCCTGCGCCCATCACCGACGAGATTCCCACCGTGGGCGATCCGATCACCGGCGGCGTGCGCGACGACGACCGTGACGGCCGGGAGCGGCACGTTCCGTCCCACGCCGATGGGGAGGTGTCGCGATGACGTTCCTGTTGGTGAGCCTGTGCGGCGGTTTGGGTGCGATGACCCGTTTTGTGGTGAACACGTCGGTGCAGCGTTGGTGGGCGCGCGCGTTCCCCATGTCCACGTTCATCATCAACGTGATCGCCACGTTCTGCGCCGGCATCGCCGCCGCGGCCTACGCGACGAACGCCGTGGACCACAACGTCTACCTGCTGTTCGTCACCGGCTTCCTCGGTGGTTTCTCCACGTTCTCCACCGCCATCAACGAGATGGTGTCGCTGTTGCGCACCCGCAAGTTCGCGACGGCCGCGTCGTACATCGCGGCGACGATTCTCGTGCCGCTGCTGTGCGTCGCCGCCGGTTGGTGGATCGGGTCGCTCGGGCACTGACGTTCCGTCGGTCGTCCCGTCGGTCCGATGGCGACCGATGGCGTCCGACGTGCGTCGAACCCACACGTCGTCGCGCGAAACGCAGACGGTTCCAGCCGGAATCGCGGCGTTGCGTCACGCAACGTGACGAAATACCACACGACGTAACATGCTCGACAAAAAATCGAGGTGACGCCTACTGCCGACTATCGTCCCGTCATGCCGGAAATCGGCCGGAACGGGCGGAAAACCGCCTCTGGTGACATGCGCCGGTAACATGCCGGGCGCACGGTAACGCAAGAGAAACGGCAGCGCAACGGCGCGCGCCCATTGCCTCTCTAGGTTATGAACCACATCCAGAGAGGACATCCATTATGACAGCCGTGCAATCAAACCAACGGCGTCATCGAATGGGATTGCTGCTGTTTACGGCGTTGATCCTGCTGATGGCGTTCTGTTTCATTCCACCCAACCAAGCCATGGCGGCCGAAGCGGTACCCACGTGCAACCCCTCCGCCACCAACGGCTGCGTCAACGGCATCCTGCAGGACGCCTCCAAAAAGCCCATCGCCGGCGTGACCATCACCCTGAGCGGCACCGAAGAGGCGACCACCACCACCGACGCGAACGGCGACTGGGCGTTCAGCGTCGGCAAGGACGGCTCCTACACCGTGAGCATGGACGAATCCGTCGCCAAGGAGCACGGGCTCAAGGCCGCCACCGCCACCGTGAAGGTCGAGAAGAACAGCTTCGACGCGGCCCGCCAGGTCGTCCGATTCGACAAGCCCGCACCCTCCGATACCAGCGGCGGCGCGTCCGGCAAGAGCGGTTCGACGTCCGGTTCGACTGCCTCCGGTTCCAGCGGTTCCACCGGCTCCTCCAGTGGGGACGGCTCCTCGCTCGGCGCCAACCTCGGCGCCCGATTCTGGCAGCAGCTCTACTCCGGTGTCATCTTCGGCCTCATGCTCGGCCTCATGAGCGTGGGCATGAACCTCGTCTACGGCACCACCGGTCTGAGCTCCTTCTCCCACGGCGAGCAAGTCACGCTCGGCGGCCTCATGGCGTTCGTCGGCACGCAGATCCTCCACTGGCCGCTCGTGCCCGCCGCGATCTTCGCGATCGTCATCGGCGGCCTCACCGGCTGGATCCAGAACGAGATCGTCTGGGCGCCGCTCAGGCGCAAGCGCGTCGGCACCATGCAGCAGATGATCGTCACCATCGGCCTGTCCATGGCGCTCCAATACCTCTTCCAGTTCTTCTTCGGAGGCGACATCAAAGGCATCGTCAAATCCGTGCCCGACAGCTTCCAGATAGGACCCATCACCACGGACATGCCCACCCTCGTCTCCGCGGGCATCGCCATCGTGGCCATCGTGGGCGTCAGTCTCTTCCTCTACAAGACCCGCCTCGGCCGCGCCACGCGAGCCGTCTCCGACAACTCCGCGCTCGCCGCCGCATCCGGCATCAACGTGGAGCAGGTGGTGCGCATCGTCTGGATCATCTCCTGCGCGATGGCCGCCCTGTCCGGCGTGCTCCTCGGCGTCTACCTCAACGGCATCTCCTGGAACACCGGCGCCACGCTGCTGCTCCTCATGTTCGCGGCCGTCACCCTCGGCGGTCTCGGCACCGCCAACGGCGCGCTCGTCGGCTCCCTCATCATCGGCATCGTCGCGGACACGAGCTCGCTCATCATCCCCAGCGACATGCGTTACGCCAGCGCGCTGGCGATCCTCATCATCGTCCTGCTGGTCCGTCCGCAGGGCATCTTCGGCAAACAGCAAAGGGTGGGCTGAGACATGGACTTCATGACCATCATCACCAACACGCTGGGCGAGCTCCTCGCCCCCACCACGGCCGCATACGCGCTCGCCGCCATCGGCCTCAACATCCACTTCGGCATGACCGGCCTGATGAACATGGGCCAGGCGGGCTTCATGCTCCTCGGAGCCTACGGTTTCGCCATCACGCAGATGATGGGGGCGAACCTGTTCGCCTCCGTCTGCGCCGCCATCGCGCTCGCCGTGATCTACGCGCTCCTGCTCGGCATCCCCACGCTCAAGCTCGGCCCCGACTATCTGGCCATGGTCACGCTGGCCGCCGCCGAGATCATCCGCATCATCGGACGGTCCACCGCGTTGACGAACCTCACCGGCGGCTCCGCCGGCATCTCCCCGCAGGACTTCACCGAACGGTTCGAATCCCTTTCGCCCCTGCCCGAAGGCTCCACCACGTTCCTGCTGTGGACGTATTCGAACAACATCGCGAACTCCTGGTGGCTGCGCATCGTCGGCTGGGCGCTCGTCGCCATCGCCCTGCTCCTGTGCTGGCGCTGGTTCCACTCCCCGTGGGGCCGCGTGCTCAAAGGCATCCGCGAGGACGAGAACGCCATCCGCTCGCTCGGCAAGAACGTCACCACGTACAAGATGCAGGCGCTCATCATCGGCGGCATCTTCGGCGCGCTCGGCGGCATCATCTTCGTCCTGCCGCGTTCCGTGCAGCCCGATTCCCTCGGCCGCGCCGTCACCTTCTACGCGTGGACCATCCTGCTGCTCGGCGGCGCCGCCACCATCTTCGGCCCGATCCTCGGCTCCTGCCTGCTGTGGGTGCTGCTCACCTTCGTCAAGGAGCTGATGCGCGGCGCCATCCCCGAAACCGTCATTTCCTCCAACCAGGTCGAATCCCTCGGATGGGTGATCGTCGGCGTCGCGCTGATGTGCCTGGTGATCTTCAGACCGCAAGGCCTGCTGGGAGACCGAAAGGAGTTGGCCTTCAATGCGTGAGCACAAGCCCGAAACCAGAAACGCGTCCGCCGCGTCCGCCGCGGACGACGTCGAGACCGTCGCCGGCGTGACGCCCGGCAACCTGTCCGAAGCCGACGTGAACCCCACCGCCCCCGGCAAACCCTTCCACGACCTCGCCCAATGGGCCACCAAGGCGCCGGAGGGGGAGAAGCTCATCTCCACCGCCTACGGCGACAAAGTCCAGGAGGACCTCAAGTTCGTGGACAACAAGCCCGGCGTCCACAAGCCCGACCCGATCCTCGTGGCCGACAACGTCGTCCGCAGGTTCGGCGGCATGACCGCCGTGGACGTCAAGCACTTCGAAATCGAACGGCACGGCATCACCGCGCTCATCGGCCCCAACGGCGCCGGCAAGACCACGTTCTTCAACCTCATGACCGGCTTCGACACCCCCAACACCGGCAGCTGGCAGTTCGACGGCAAGGACCTCGCCCACGTCCACCCCGAACAGGTGGCCCGCATGGGCATGGTCCGCACCTTCCAGCTCACCAAGGTGATGAGCCGCCTCACCGTGCTCGACAACATGCTCCTCGGAGCGCCCGTCCAACCCGGCGAAGGCCTGTTCCGCGCGCTCGTGCCCGGCCTGTGGAAGAAGCAGGAGAAAGCGAACATCGAAAAAGCCGAAGCGCTGCTCGAACGCTTCCTGCTCATCAAGAAGAAGAACGATTTCGCCGGATCGCTCTCCGGCGGCCAACGCAAGCTCCTCGAAATGGCGCGCGCGCTCATGAGCGACCCGCAGCTCGTCATGCTCGACGAGCCCATGGCCGGCGTCAACCCGGCATTGAAGCAGTCGCTCCTCGACCACATCATGTCGCTGCGCGAGGAAGGCACCACCGTGCTGTTCGTCGAACACGACATCAACATGGTCCGCCACATCGCCGACTGGGTCACCGTCATGGCCGAAGGCAAGATCGTCGCCGAAGGCCAACCCAAGAGCGTCATGAACGACCCCGCCGTCATCGACGCGTACCTCGGCGCGCACGCCAACATCGACCTCGGCGACGACTCCGTCGTCGAAGACGCCGAATCCGGCGACATCGAAAAGAAAGGAGAGACGCGATGACCGACACCACAACGCTGGAACCCACCACCTCCGACGGACCCGTCGCGGACGCCCGCCCGCGCTCCGAAATCCACGTGGGCGAACCCGAAGGCGAGCCGCTGCTCGACGCCGTCGACCTCGTCGCCGGATACATCCCCGGCGTCAACATCCTCAACGGCGCATCCCTCACCCTCCACCAAGGCGAGATCGTCGGCATCATCGGCCCCAACGGCGCCGGCAAATCCACGCTCCTCAAATCGTTGTTCGGACTCGTCCACATCCACTCCGGACACCTGATCCTGAAAGGCGAGGACATCACCAACCTCAGGGCCGACAAGCTCGTCTCCCTCGGTGTCGGATTCGTCCCCCAGACCGAAAACGTGTTCCCCTCGCTCACCATCGCGGAGAACATGCACATGGGCGCCTACCAGGCGCCGAAGAAATTCAACGAACGCTTCGACTACGTGTGCTCCATCTTCCCCCGATTGGGGGAGCGCAAAGACCAGCTCGCCGGATCCCTGTCCGGCGGCGAACGTCAGATGGTCGCCATGGCCCGCGCGCTCATGATGAACCCATCCGTCCTACTCCTCGACGAACCCTCCGCAGGCCTGTCGCCCATGCTCCAGGACGAGACCTTCATCCGCGTACGCCAAGTCAACAAAGCCGGCGTCTCCGTCATCATCGTCGAACAGAACGCCCGCCGCTGCCTGCAGATCTGCGACCGCGGCTACGTGCTCGACCAAGGACGCAACGCCTACTCCGGACGTGGACGCGATCTGCTCAACGATCCGAAGGTGATCTCCCTGTATTTGGGCAATTTGGAGCAAGAAGTCGAGGATGAAGGCCGGTGACGGAGCGTAGACGCCCTTTCCTCGGCGCTCGACGTGCTGAAGCACGCCTTCGGCCTTGGACGGGCGTCTCCGCACACGTCACCCCCAACACACACGTCAACGCATGTTCATATTCGCCAGAGAGAGGAAGCAATCATGAACGGCAAGAAGCACATCCTGTACACAGCCACGGCGGTCGTCGCCGCCGCGGTCATGGCGCTCGCCGGCTGCGGCAGCACAACGAGCGCGAGCGGCGGCAACGCGAGCGGCGGCAAGAAGGACGCGTTCGTCCTCGGCGGCCTGTGGCCGGAAACCGGCTCGCTCGCCTACCTGGCGCCGCCCGAGCTCGCCGCCGAAAAACTCGCCGTCGGCGACATCAACGCGGCCGGCGGCGTCCTCGGCAAGGACGTGACCACCACCGACGCCGACACCTCCGACGCGGACCACGCCGACCAGAACACGTCCGCCGTGCAGTCCGTGCTCTCGAAGAACCCGTCGTTCGTCATCGGCCCCGCCTCCAGCGCCGTCGTCAAGAACATCTACAAGACCGTCACCGAGCAGAAGATCCCCATGCTCTCCATGGGCGCCACCAGCTCCGACTTCTCCGGCCTGAGCCCCTACTTCTTCCGCACCGTCCCGCCGGACACCGTGCAGGGCACCGTGCTCGGCCAGGTCATCGCGCAGGACGGCGTGAAGAACCTCGCCGTCGCGGTCTTCAACGACGAATACGGCACCGGACTGCGCGACACCATCGTCAAGACCGTCGAAGACGCCGGCGTGAACGTCGTCTACGGCGAGAAGGACGCGTTCGATCCCACCGAAACGAACTTCTCCTCCATCGTCACCGCCATCAAGGCCGCCAAACCGGACGCGGTCGCCGTCATCGCGTTCGACCAGACCAAGCCGCTGCTCAAGGAACTCGCGTCGCAAGGCGTCGACACCCACAAGCTGTACTTCGTCGACGGCAACACCTCCGACTATTCGAAGGAACTCGACGCGGGCATCCTCGAAGGCTCCAAAGGCACCATCCCGGGCGTCCAGGCCTCCGACGACTTCCAGAAGAAGCTCCTCGACGCGTACGGCAAGGACATCGACACCTTCACCTACGCCGCCGAAACCTACGACGGCATCATCCTCGCCGCGCTCGCCGCGCAGAAGGGCGGCAGCGCCGACGGCGAAACCATCCAGAAAAACATGGCGGCCGTCTCCGGCGCGGACGGCGGCACCGAATGCGGCACGTACAAGGACTGCCTCACGCTGCTCAAGTCCGGCAAGAGCATCCACTACAAGGGCGTGACCGGCATCGGGCCGTTCAACTCCAGCAACGATCCGAGCTCCGCCAACATCGGCGTGTACAAGTTCGACGCGAAGAACGTGCCGCAGTTCGACCACGCCCAGGAAGGCAAGGTGCCGACCAAGTAGGCGCTGGTTGGGGCGGTGGCGTCGGCCAAGCGACGCGCGAACCTGGCGGACGCCGAATCCGATGGACGCCGAAATCGACGTGGAACGCACAAGGCCGGAACCTTTCGGTTCCGGCCTTGATTGTGCCCCCGCAGGGATTCGAACCCTGGACACGCTGATTAAGAGTCAGCTGCTCTAACCAACTGAGCTACAGGGGCGTAGTTGGTTTCCTTTCGGAGAGCCCCGAGTGAGAATTGGACTCACGACCTCTTCCTTACCAAGGAAGTGCTCTACCACTGAGCTATCGGGGCGCGACGGTGACCGTCATGCCGTCGCCTTCCCGGCCGGCTCCCGGACATTCCGTTCAGCCTGGCCTCGTTAGGCAACCTGTACATCATGCCATGCGGTCGCGCATCGCGCAAGTCGGGTCCGTCGCGCACGTCCGATTCCCGATCGGCCGGTAGGTCGCGTGGCGCCGACGGCGCCACGCAACCTACCGGAAGGGAACGCGCGTCACTCGGCGTCGGAATCGGAATCGAAATCCGTCAGATGACGCAACAGACGCAGAATCGCACCATCGTCGAGATACCAGCACAACGCGCCGTCGCCGAACCGCTCCTCGCGAGTGGGGAACAGCAGCAGCGCAAGCGTCGAATCCAAGTCAAGTGTGTCGAAGTCGCCGTCGCGGTAGAACTCGGCACGCTCCCGCGGATCCTCAAGGCCGAGGTCCTCGAGGACGTCATGGTAGTCGCCGCGGTTGCCCCACGCCTCATACACCGCATGCCACCATTCGTCGACCAACGGATCGTAGCGGACGCCGCGATACACGAACCTGCCGTCCTCGTCGCGGTCCGTCGTGTGGGAATCGTCGTACAGCTTGCGGCCCTCCTCCCAAGCCTCCTCGAAACGCGGCGTAAGCGCGACCAGCTTGCGCACGCCCTCATCCATCGCCCGGGCTGCCTCCCGCTCCTTACGCACGGCCGCATCCCGCCACACGCGGGGATGCAGACCCGGCAGCGACACCGCAGCCTTCGCGACCAACGACTCCAACAAGTCGGTGCCGCGCATCTCACCCTCCCACGGGTTGCCGTCGTCGCCGTACACGAGACCCGCCAGACCGCCGGCGACCGCGGCCGTCGTATCGGTGTCGCCACCCAGATTCACCGCCGCCAGCACGCAGTCGCGGAAGCTGGCCGTATTGACCAGACACCACAACGCCGCCTGCAGCGTATCGAGCACGAACCCACCGGACGACACCTCACGACGCTTCCTGAACCGCAGGTCGTCGATCAGGCCGGCCTCCCGGCACACCTCCGTACGCGAAAACGCGGCGCCGTCGGCCAACAGGATACGGGCGATGCGCACGAACCGCACGCACGCCTCCGTGCTGATCCGATGCGCGTGCGTGACGGCGCTCGCCGCACGGACGTCGTCGTCGGAACAATCAACGAACGCCAACGGCAGGATGCGCATCAGCGAGCCGTTGCCGTTGTCGCGCTCGCCGATGCCGCCATGGCCGGTGGCGAGCGCGCGGGAGGTGGTGTTGCCCACGTCGAAGACGGTGCCGTCCGGCGTGTACGCGCCGTCCGTGATCCACGCGCGATACTTGGCGAGCATGTCTTTGGGGTTGACGCGGCCTTTGTTGTCCGCGAGGGAATCGAGCGTGGCGAGCATCATCGCCGTGTCGTCCGACCACGTGCCGGCCGGTTGGTCGTGCGTGCCGTGCCCGATCATGTCGGTGCATTCGAATGCGTCGCGCGTCTTGAACTCGTAGGGCACGCCCAGCGCGTCCCCGACCGCCTGGCCGTAGACGGCGGCGTGCAGGCGTGCGAAATCGGCGGCGGTGAAGTGCCCGGGTTCGCGCACCTGCATGATCGGGAGGTCGCCGAAGGCCGCGTGACGCGGGCAATACCAGATGTCGCCGTTGTCGGGCGTGACCCAGCCGGCTTCGTGCAGGTCGTCCTCCACTTCGAACACGTCGCCGTACGGGGTGCCGTCCTCGTATTCGGTGCGGATCGCGTCGCAGTTCGCGTAGGAGCAGCGGCCAATCATGTTGTCGAATTCGTCGAGTCTGAGGATCATGTGGGTTCCTTCGTTGGTGTGTTGTTGGTTTGGAGGGTGTTGTTGGTGTGTGTTGTTCCGGTTGTGCTTCGTTGCGTTGCGTTGTGTGGTGCCGGGCCGACGTGCGTGGTGCCGAAATGGTCGGGTATCCCCCTTCCGTCCGTCCCTATTATCCGTCCTTGTGATTCGTTTGGCCCGTTCATTGTCCGTCGTGCGGGTGGCGTGTCGTCGTGTGTGAGTTTGCGGGTCGGCGTGAGGTGTTGCGGGTTGACGTGAGGTGTTGCTCCCGGGGATGTCTTGCGCCTGTCCCCGACGGTTGTGTGGCCCCGGAGTGCGGGAACGGTGCTGTCTGCGTGTTCCGGCTCGTGGGGTTGTGGTCCGGAACGGGAATATGAGGGTGATTGGTCTTCCGGTGGCACGATTCGTGGCCCCGGAGTGCGGGGAATGCCTGTTTCCGCGTTCCGGCCCATTGCGGCGTGGTCCGGAACGCGTGCACGTCCCGGATTGTCGCTCCGGGTCCAGGTTGTGTCGGTTTCTGTGGCCCCGGAACGCTCGATGGTGTCGCCTAACCGCTTTGCCGCTTGATTTGTGCCGCTCTCGTTCGGCGTGCCGCGGTGGCCGGTTCATCGAGAGGTACCAGGTGAGGTTTGCGATGTCTTCCGATTCGGCGCATTCACGATGATGACGGTATGAGTTCACCTGCGCGTGGCCGAACACACACCCTGCGGAAACGCGCGCGGAGTACATCGGATTCCGACAGCGAATTCCGGTGATGTATTCCGGCAAGGACGAGGTTCGGACAAAGGAACGATGATGACCATGCAGAACAGCAACCATTACGATGCACACTACAACGCGTCGCACGCCGACGACAGCCAGTACGACGCCTACATGTACGCCGAGTACGGTATCGAACGCTGATTCTCACCTATTTCTCGGCATCGTCCGAGGCCAGATCGTCACGGCCAGCCCGCACGTCGTCCACCCACATGACGAACGCCTCGGAAGGTGCGATGCCATGCCGCTCGTCGCCGACGGTCTCCAAGGCAAGTGCGACCAGACCGTCTGGATATCCATGAAATCGTCTTCGGACACGGCCGCGCTGCCCTCCCCGCGGCGATACCGACTAAAACAGGTTACAGCAGTATGCCGAGAGCCCGATGATGACCTGCTTGATGCGGTTGTGGCGCTGGCGAACTCGGATGGCGGCACGGTATATCTGGGCGTCGAGGATGACGGTACTCCGACCGGACTCGATAAGGAGCATCAGGATGCGGTCGGTCTGGCGGTGCGGGAACGTCAGTCGGGCAGGATGGTGCCGATGGAGAACAGCGCCGCACCGCCGCCGAGGCTGACGCGGCCGTCGCCGACCGTGGCGTGGATGACGCCGCCACGCGCCGAGGCCTGATACGCGGTGAGCGCGGTCTTGCCGAGGTGTTTGCTCCAGTATGGCAGGATGTGGCAGTGACCGGAGCCGCAGACCGGGTCCTCGGGCACGTTGAGCTTCGGTGCGAACGAGCGGGACACGCAGTCGAAGACCGAATCCGTGTCGCCGGCCGCCGTGACGTTGGCCAGCAGGCCGGGCAGCTCCTTGAGCAGCTCCTGGTCGGGATCGAGGTTGCGCACGGTCCGCTCGTCGGGCATCACGCACAGCAGGTCGCGGCCGAGCCATGCTTCGGCCGGACGCGTGCCCAGAGCCTGCTCCATCGCGTCGGTGACCGGTGTGGGCTTGAGGTCGAAGGCGGGGAAGTCCATCGTGAACACGTCTCCGGCGTGGTCGTCGCCATCACGCCCGTCATCCCGCCGTCGGGTCACGGTCAGCACACCGCTCATCGTGCGGAACCGCGCCACATCGGCGTCCGGCTCCACGAACCGGAACATCACATACGCCGTGGCGAGCGTCGCGTGCCCGCACAGGTCTCTCGCCTCCCGGCGTGAACCAGCGCAGGCGCCACCCCTCCGGCTCGCGCACCGCAAACGCGGTCTCGGAGAACCGGTTCTCCATCGCGATATCCGCCATCAGTTCGTCCGAGGGCCACGATTCCGGCAGGCACACCGCCGCCGGATTGCCCCTGAACACCTGATCCGTGAACGCATCCACCACATACTGTCGTATGGCCATAGTCCGCAAACCGCCTTTCATCACCGATCGTCATATGCCCCGCCATGAGCTCATGACGTAGCGGGAGCCGCAAGCCCGTCAGACGAACACCAGCTGGACGAGCATCATGTACACGATGGTTCCGCCGGCGACGGACACCAGCATGCTATGGCGCCACCGATGCAGCAGCACGATCACAAGGATCGCGATCGTCTCCGGAACCCCATGGGATCCGGAGAACGGCGACACATCCTTGAGTGCATACACAACCAACAGGCCGGTCATCGCGTGTGGCAGAACTTTGCCGAGATAGGTCACCGTCCTGGGCGGGCGGCGTGAATCGGGAAACAGCGTGAACGGCAGGAATCGGGTGAGCATGGTGCCCAACGAGACCGCCGCGATGGTCGCAACGGCCTGCCACGTGGTCATGGCCATCATTGCTCCTTCCCCTTCCGGGCGCCATTCGTATCGTCCGCGTCCTCCAATCGTGTACGCAATATCAGGAACGCCGCGAGCATCAACGCCATGGTCGGAATCATGAACCGGTCCGGGCCGAACAGCGCCAGACAGACCGCGGAAGCCAGCAAGCCGACCAATGCGGGCACATGGGCTCGCGCCGATGCCGTGAAATCCGCAATCGCCAATCGTGGACGCGAACGGCTCCCGTCGCCCCTTTGCCGATTCCGGTCGTCGTCCCACTGCTCAAGGAGAATCGACAGGAACAAGGCGGCGAGCACGAACTCGATGCCTTTGGTATCGAACGGCAGCACGCCGCCGGCCAGCCAGCCCACGGCTATTCCACCGAACCAGTAGGAACGGCAAAGCGCCGAGACGAACATCATGAACCATCCTCGGTCGACAGATGCCGGAATGTGGACGCTGGAATCGATGGCGAACGTCTCGTCGATCATCGTGAAGATCAGATACGGCTTTTTCCAGCCCAATCCGCGAAATTTGTCCAACATCGACAGGCCATAGAACAGATGCCGCGCGTTGACCATGATCGCCAGCAGGAACGCAGCCCACGGATCGAATGTGGACAACAACAGATTCACGGTGACGAACTCCATGGAACCGGCGAAAATGACGTAGCCCATGGCCAGCGGGTACACGATCGAGAACCCCTTGGCATGCATGAGCAGCCCATAGGATCCACCGAAGAACAGGAAGCCGGCGGCAATCGGCAGAGTGGGCGGCAACGCGGCGCGGAACGCCGTACGCAACAACGCCATATCGGGGGATCCTTTCCTTCATTGATGTTCCCGTGCATGTGTCGAACGATCCAACTGCGCTGGACGTGTTCGATGGCGGCCATCGTATGCAGGCCACATACGATAAGTACAATCAAATTCGCTAATGACTGCATAAGCGATGCTTATGCATCTGCCTATGATGGTGAATCATGGACAACCGGTATCTCGCCCTGCGGCACATCGTCGAATACGGCAGCTTCTCCGCGGCCGCCGACGAGCTGCGATGCAGCCAGTCGGCCGTCAGCCAGATGATCGCATCGCTGGAGAAGGAACTCGACGTCACCCTGCTCAACCGGCAGCGCGGCGGATGCACGCTCACCGAGGAGGGGCGCCAGCTCTACCCGCTCATCGAACGCTATGTGGAGGACGGCCTGCGCATCCGCGAACGAACCGACGAGATCCTCGGCCTCGATACCGGCGTGATACGCATGGGCACCATCGCCAGCATCTCCGCCCACTGGCTGCCGGGGCTCATCAGCGGCTTCCAGCAACGCTACCCGAACGTGCGGTTCGTCCTGTATCAGGGCGACTACACCACCATCCAGGAATGGATTCACAACGGCACCATCGACTTCGGGTTCATCAACCCCGCCGCCGCACGCGACGTCGAGACCATCATCATCAAACGGGGTACCATGCTCGCCGTTCTGCCGCAGGACCATCCGCTCGCCGCGCTCGACCGTGTGCCGTTGGCCGCGCTCGCCAAGGAGCCCATGATCCTGCTGGAGGAAGGCCACTACTCCGAGCCGTTGGAGGCGTTCGCGTCGGTCGGGCTCAAACCGAACGTTCGGCTGCGCATCCACGACGACTACTCGATCATGACCATGGTCGAGGCCGGATTGGGCGTCAGCATCCTCGCAGAACTCATCCTCCACCGCACCAACTACCGGCTCGCCCTGCGCCCCACCGACCCGCCCGTGGACCGCACCATCGCCATCGCCTACGCCGGCCGCGACAGACTCCCCCTCGCGGCCAGACGATTCATCGAACACCTGCGAAGCAACATCGGCACATTGCCCTGAGCCGGTCCGAGTGCGGGGCGGTATGGAAAAAGCCCTTTTCCTTGGGGTAGGAAAAGGGCGATGGCGGAGGATACGAGACCCCAACCTTTAGGCCGGCTCCGCCCTACTGTCGCTTGGGGTTTGCGGGATTTGCGCGCTTGCCGTACCACCTTCATTACCACGTCCACGGCGTGTCGTGACGGGCCCTCGCGTCATTCACGGGATGGTTGCGATGGGGTGAGGATGCGCCATGTGCCGCGTCTGTCCGAACCTTCGCGAGTAATGAGCCCGTTTCCCCTCATCGTCTGAAGCGCACGCCATATCGTGTTATAAGACACGCCCAGCGCGGATGCTGCTTGTCGGTAAGTGAGCGACGGATTGTCTCCAATCAGGTTCAGAAGCAACCGCTCCCTTTCCGTCAACCCATTTACAGTCCCATTTACAGTCCCATTTACAGTCCCATTTACAGTCCCATTTACAGTCCCATTTACAGTCCCATCGGGGTCATTTATCTGCTTACTTGGGTCGTTTGCAGTCTCATCTTGGTTATGTTCGTCCTTGCTGTGAACAGATAAATCACCCGCAGCGACGTCACCTTCCACCCAGCGTACGGGGACGAACGCCTCGAATACGTCGCCGTCGTCGAGCACGGGGTCCTTGCCGGAGTAGGGCTTCGAGTACTTGTACAGGTTGCGCATGCCGCTGCCGAGCTCGTCGGCCAGGCCGATGTTGCGGAAGAACTTCGCGATGAACGGGTTCTTGGACACCGGTTTGAAGCTTGTGATGGCGAGCTGTCCCTGGAAGATGGCCTTGGAGGCGTTCTCCGTGTGGATACCGTCGTTAAGGATGAGGAACTTGGCCGGGTACGGGCTGACGAACTCGCGGTGGATCATCAGGTTCGAGACCAGCTCGCGGATGATGATGTCGCGGGGGCTGACGGTCTGGTCACCCTCCAGCATGAACCGGTCGGGCAGGTATCGCTTCGCGAATTCGGAGATCTGCGCCTGTGCCTCGATCAGGTTCGTGGTCACGATGAGCCGGTCGTCGTAGCGATCTAGGTTCTCGCGGCGCACGATCACGTCGGTCTTGTACGCGGGCGCGATGCGTGAGATGACCTCGTCCTTGCCGAGCAGCATCACGGCGGCGAGGTTGAAGCCCTCCTCGCCGGTGTCGTAGTTGACGCCGTACAGGTCGGCGCTGCGCATCAGCTCCATGTCGTCCATCTCGGCCCACGGGTGGCCGGGCGTCTTCAACGCGGCCAGCTTGCGCACGCGCGGCAGCAGGTCGAATCGGAAGTCGGATGGCTTGAGGTACCGGTATACGCGCTGTTCGCTGAAGTGGTTCTGCTTGCGGATGTGCATCTGCGCGATCTGCGTCTCGCTGGTGATGCGGCGGTCCACGTCGGCCACCCGGTCGTAGATCACGTGCTTGAAGCTGGCAACGGCGGGACCGGCGGGGACCCACACGCGGATCACGAGCCTGCCGTCGTATTCGATGCGTTCGGTTTCAATGGCGGGCGCGACGTTGAACAGTTTGGGATTGCCGACCACGTTCACGAGATTGCGTTCGATGGCCGTGACCTGCGACCGATTGATGCCTTCGACGGTGCCGTCGTCGAGCACACCGAGGTAGATCGACCCGCCGAACCGGTTGTTGAACGAGCACACCGTTTCGAACGTGTCCGTCTCGGGCTGGACGCCGCAGCGCTTGAACTCGACAGAGATGTTCTCGCCGTACTCAAGTACGGCGGCAAGTTCCGAAGCATCCATGTCGTCTCCCCGAATCGTCCGTCAATCCAGTGTATCGCAGGGCGATTCTGGCGGATGCTGAGTTGTTTGTCTCCCGCCCTCGTCTGTTACTCTCGTTGCCTGCCCTGGATGTGCCTACTGGACTTGGTTTGGGATACGGCGAAAACCGACTTGCGTCGCTCGTTATGCTTAAAAGTAGTTGTCGGTTCAACTGAGGGAGAAGAACAATGGCGTTGAATACCACACAGCTGGAACGTTACTACAATGCGCCCATCGGAGAAGTGTACGGGGCGATGACACATTATCTGGAATCAGGCCAGTCCCGTTTTGCCTTGAAGAATGTCGATGATCTGTCCTGCTCATGCACGTTCTCATCCGGCATCAGCATGACTACGTGGGGTGAGAATCTGACGGCATCGGTTGTGCCTAGCGGAGAGGGATCCCTTGTCAGACTGACTGTGGCCGGCAAGCTCGGATCAACAGCAGCTGGCTTTCAGAACGCGCACAACGTTGCGATTGCAGATGAGTTCTTCTCCGGGGTGTCCGCGACTCTTTCCGCGAATAGGTCGGTAGAAGCGTCGCGGAATCCTGAGCCGAAGATGGCGCCTAAAGCAGATGCGACGTCATCCGAAGAATCTGCAGAACGTCGGCAGCAGTCTCTGGCGCAGGAGAACCCTATGTCTTCAGAAGAAGAGGTTGATACCGCAGAGTCCCTTATTCCGACATTGACGTCAGCGGCTGCCGAGGCCAGTGCTCCTGCCAATCAGGAGAATCATTCGGCTAAGGTCAGGGCAATATGGGAGAAACACAAGATTCAGATAATAATTGCTGCAATCGTAGTTGTGGCTCTTATATTGATTTCAGCAACTATTGCTGTTCGAAACAAGGATAATGTTGCTGTTGCAATTAATGAAACGTCATCTAAAGATGAAATGAGCAAATATAGGTGGATGAAACAGCTTAGTAAGGCCTGTGATACCTCTTTTCAAATAACAGGAGATTATAGTAAAAAGAATCCAAATATAATGATTACTACTAATGGGATGGAAGGCATCGCGTCGGTAAAATGCATTGCTGATAATACGAATATGCCTAGTAAGCCATTGAAAGAGATTCTTTCCGTACCTAGGGATAGCAATCCTGATTCTCCATACCGTAAATGGCGTACTGTTGAATGGGGTATTTATGAGATGCGGTGGGCGAGAACTGCCCGGGCTTCTTCTTCATCGGCAGTAGATGCCACAATGATGATTGATTTACAACTGGTAAAGAATCCATCCGCGTCGCTCTCCGTAAAAAAGACGATAGAGCAGTATTCCAACGAAGACCGCACTGCCCAAGAGGAAGAGGTGCATGTGCTAGATATGTCGTGTTGGAAAACTGATTCCGATGGGTATATAGATTCCAGTCGGCCTATAAGTGGCGTTACGACAGATAATTACAAGGAAATTTCTTGGAAGTCAGAAGAGGAAATATCTTGCAAGGTAGCCGACGGTGTGAGTACTGCTGACTATATGGACCATTTAACCGATGTTGAGAATAATGCTATTCGAGTCGCTAAATCGTCAGAGTCTAATTGGTATATTCTTGAAGAGATATACGGCGATTGCGCCTCTACGTCTACAGCCACATTGGGTCTTGGACTAGGGATGGAAGATGTGGTTAATGAGCAGAAGGCGATGCTAATATTATGCCCTGACCATCCAAGGGCGGCGGAGATTCAAAACTCAATTAGTTCTGTCGAATCATATGGCGATAAAGAATCACAAGGTCTTATCAAAGATGATGGAACCTATAAGGTTCCTTCTGAGATGTCTGCTGGTACTTGGAAAACCATGAGTGAGAAGGTCGCGAATTGCTACTGGGAAATGCAGGATGCAAACGGTCAGATTTATGACAATAATTTTGTGTCCGCGGGAATTGCTCAGACAATCACGATTCCTAACGGCGTAGCCGGGTTCAGTTCCCAAGGCTGTGGCGCTTGGGAGAAACAAGAGTAGCGTAGCTGCTTCTGTAAGTGAGTAGCGCGAGAGCCGGCCCCCAAGATACTCGGGGCGTCCGGCTCTCACTTCCATTTCCCCCAGCGGGGTTGGCTTTGCTCGTAACCGTAATCAGAGGTGCGAAAAACAGAAAGGAGCTGACGCGTCAGCTCCTCCCAGATGCCACCTGAAGACTTCAACAGCAATTACCGGCTCATTCCAGCACCTGCCAGTGCACTATGAGGGTCGCTTGGGCTACTGAGATGGGAGGAGATGCCTGCGCACCTGTTTCAGATAGTTCTTTCTGAACGTGCGCACGGTGCCGAAGAATCGTTCGTCGGTGGCTGTCTGTTCGTGGTTCTCGTATTTGCGTGCGGTCAGTTCGACGGTGCAGATGAAGTCGGCCACTTGTGCGAGTCGGTAATCGGTTGGGGAGCCCTGCCGGTACACGATGGCCTGCTTTGAGAGCGCGTATTCCACCGCGCCGCGAATGGCTTGAGTGATCAGGCTCTGGCCACCGTCGTAGTACACCTTGACGGCATCGAAGCTTTGGAAGAGCTCGAGATGGTCGAACACGACGTTGACGATGTCGCGTTTGATGCGCAGTCCCAGTTGTTCCAAGGTCGTGTAATCGGCCTTCCGGTAGATTAGGGTCACGTACTGTACGGGTAGCTTAAACAGCATGGACAGGAAGTAGGTGAGCAGTCGTTTGCGCTGGCTGACGCTGAGATGCTGGTAAGCGTCATGGCCGTTCAGCAGCGGGGATGTGTGCAGCGGAATGTTGGGCAGTCCGGCGTTGCGCAGCGTCTGTTCGTATCCCTCGAACATGGGGATGACGGGGTTGGACTGATCGTGGAACACCAGCGTCAGCGCGTAGTATTCGGACTGGAAGCCCTGTTCGCCGGATTCGTCCGCGAAGATCGAGCCGTCCGCCATCGCACCCCCTGAAACGAAAAATGCCGGGGGATTACCCCCGGCTCTTGGAAGTCTCACATTGCTGCGGACCTGCGTACTGGAGACACTACCAGATTTCGGCGTACGCCGCAAAACGTGATTCGGCTGTGGGAAGACTGGGAGAGAGGACGGCGGCCCCATTCCCCCCATCGGGGCACGGCTGGTAGATAGGAGTACCTGTGAAATATCCGACAAGGGAATGATCGGCTCGGTGAGGGAGCGTGGCGAATCGCCCGTCCGCGGCAACGAAAAAGGGTTTCCAGAAAACTCTGGAAACCCTGATGGCGGAGGATACGAGATTCGAACTCGTGAGGCTGTTACACCAACACGCTTTCCAAGCGTGCGCCATAGACCACTAGGCGAATCCTCCATGTGCTTCTCCGAACCCCTGAACAAGCGGGCTCAGCACACAATTGAGAAAGAATAGCATGGCTCGCGGATTTGCACATCTTTCGGCGTGGCGCGGCGTGTCGCGGGCGATTCGAGCAGGCCGCGATTGGCCGCACAGACTATACGGAGCCTGCGATTGGCCGCCCAGGCCGTGAAGAGTCCGCAATGGGCCACGCAGGCCGCGACGGCCAGCGATGGGCCGTACGCACACTCCGTGTGCCAATTCCGCGTCTCACCCACGGATTGTGACGTTTGTGGCGATTCGTGGGGTTCCGTTCCGTCTGACGCCCCGCTGTGCCATGCTGAAGTCCGTCATACCGGAACCGGGACGTCAGGGAGCCGAATCGTCGAAAGGATCGTGGGCATGCAGCTTGCCACATGGCTGGAAGTGGCGCCGATGATGGCGGTCATCCTCGCAGGGCTCTACCTGCCCGGCGCGTGCGTCGCCGTGGCGGCGGGCCGTCGCCGCCCGCTCGAGGTCGCGGCTCTGGCGCCGGTCGTCGCGATGGCGGTCGCCGGCCTCGGTGGCGTCGTCGCGTACAGCCTGCACGTGCGATGGGGGTGGGGCTTCTATCTGGCGTCCATGGCCGTCGTGTGCGCGTGCGTCGCGGCGGCGTCGTGGGCGATGCGACGTCGGTCCGGCCGCGTCGGTCCGGCCGACGCCACCGGTCCGGCCGATTCCGACAGCGCCGATTGCGACGCCCGTTCGGGTGAGTCCGACGTCACCACCAGCCCCGACCGTACCTCCCGTCCCACCCTCAGCGCCCGCCTCCGCGGACCCCGCAGCCCCCGCGACCTCGCCCGCAACGCCCTCCCCGCCTTCGCCGGCGTCCTCGTCGCGGCCGTCGCCACCGTCGTCCGTCTTGTGACGTCCGTCGCTTCGCCGGACCAGATCACCCAGACCTACGACACGGTCTTCCACGACAACGTTGTGGCGCATATCGTCCAGACGGGCGAGGCGTCGTCGCTGCACGCGCTGCCGCCCATCCGCGACGTCTATCCGATCGCGTTCCAGCAGTTCGCGGCGCTCGGCGACATGGCGTTCCCCGCGCTGACCGCGCCGGCCGCCGTCACGTGCGCCTGGCTGGTGTTCGGCGCCGTGGTGTGGCCCGTGTCCATCCTGTTTCTCGTGCGCACGGTGTGCGGCCGCCACGCGCTTTCCGATTTCGCCGCGCCTCTGCTGGCGGTTTCGGTCGCCGGCGGCCCGTTCCTGCTGTTGGATTGGGGCACGTTGTATTCGATGTTCGCCGGCCAGACGCTGCTGCCGGTGCTGTTCGCGCTCACCTGGCGTTGGTGCATGCGCGATTGGCGGCGTGGCGCGTCCGCATGCGTCTCCGGTCTGGCGTGGATCGCGGTGGCCGGTCTGGCGGTGTCGTTCGCGCATTTCCGCGTCATCATGACGTTCCTGCTGACGGCGATGCCGTTGGCGTTGTTCTGGCTGTGGTCCGTGGCGGTCGCGCTGCGTGAGTCGCGCGGCGTGAGGGCGATGCGGATCGCGGTGGGCGCGTTCGCGGCTGTGGTGTTGGCGGTGTTCGCCGCCGGTTGCGCGGTGTTCGCGCGCATGTACGTCTTCGACACGTCCCGCCCGATCTCCGACCATCTCAACGGCGGCCCCGCCCTGCCCACGGAGGATATCCCGTCCGCGATCGGCCGGTTCCTGACGGGCACGCCCATCAATGCGGTGAGCCAGCGGTTGGCGACGGATTGGCTGGTGGTGGCGCTGCTGGTGGTGGCGTTGGTCGGCATCGTCACGTGCGGTCATGCCGCCCGTGACGCCCATGATGTCCGGTCCGCCCGTGCCGGCCGCGCCGACGGTCGAACCGACTGCGATGGACGCCCCGGTCTCGCCGAATGCCCCGATCCCGCCGGACGTGCGATGCGTCGCGACGGCCTGCTGCTGGTGGCGGGTTTCGTGCTGTTGGGCTTCGTGTTCGTGGCGTGCGCGGGCACGCACGCCGATTGGGCGAAGGTCGTGTCCGCGCTGTGGTACAAGGATCAGCGTCGTCTGTTCGCCGCTTGGCCGATGATGGCCGCGCCGATCATCTGCCTGGGCGTGCGGGCGCTGTGCGGCCGCCTTCCGTCGTCCGCCCGCACCGCGGCCCGCCGTCCCGCCGGAATCGCGCCGCACGCGCTGCGGACGGTGGTCGCCGTCCTCGCCGTGCTCGTCTGCGTGGCGAGCCCGCAGATGACGGGCATGATGCATGCGGTGAGGGGCACGTACGCGTTCGCGGAGAACGGCGAGGACTATCCGATGCTCACCAGCGACGAATACCTGCTGCTCAAACGGATCGGCACGCATGTGCCGGAGGGTGAGATGGTCGTCTCCGACCCGTGGAACGGCAGCGCCCTCATGCTGGCGGTGGGCCGTCGCACCCCGTTCTACGCGCACTTGTACATGGCGTGGGACTACGACCACGCCTATCTCGGCGGCAATCTGAAGAACCTGGACACCGACCCGCAGGTGTGCGAGATCATCCGCCGCAACGACCTGCACTGGTACGTTTCGATGGGCGGCCCGTACGCGCCGGACGATCCGAACCAGAACGTGTTCGACGGTCTGGCCGTGGTGCCGGACGCCATGCAGGCGGTGGACCGGCAGGGCGACGCCGTGCTGTACCGCATCACCGGTTGTGGTGTGTGACCCTGCGTCCTGTCCCGTGCGCCCCGCCCCACGCGCAGCCCGGCCGCACCCTATAATGGTCGGCATGCAGCTCACCGTTACCGCCGTAGTCGTGTCGTACAACCGCGAAGCCCTGTTGCAGGAGTGTCTGGACGGGATCGCCGCGCAGACGCGGCCGGTCGACCGCATCGTGGTGGTCGACAACGCGAGCACCGACGGCGCGTTGCAGGTGATCCGCAACCACCCGCTGCTCGCCCGCGCGACGTACCTGACCGCGGACGGCGATGCCGCCTCCGCGTCGCCCGACATCGCCGCTTCCACCGCACCGGACGCCACCGTCATCGCCCTGCCGCATAACACGGGCGGCGCCGGCGGCTTCTGCGCCGGCATCGCCGAGGCCATCGCCGGGTTCGGCGGCGACGCCGTCGCGCAGTCCCGCCACTACGTGTGGGTGATGGACGACGACACCGTGCCCACGCCGGGCGCGTTGGAGGCGCTGCTCGCCGCGGTGGCGCGCTGCGCGTACGAGAACCGTACGATGCCGGCGGTCCTGGGCTCCAAGGCTTTGTGGGTGGACGGCCGCGAGCATCTGATGAACAAGCCGCGCCAGCGCACGTGGGTGCGCAAGGGCGACCGTCTGCTCGACATGTCCAGCTTCGCCGACGAATCGGAACCGTCCGAATCATCCGAACCGTCCGTGCCGTCCGGACCGGCCGCCTATCAGGTGCGTTCGCTCTCGTTCGTCTCCTGCCTGATGAACGCGGGCGCCATCCTGACGCTCGGCCGTCTGCCACGCGCCGCGTACTTCCTGTGGAACGACGATTTCGAATTCACCTCGGCCCTGCTGCGCCGCGGCATCGGCTACTATGTGCCGGCCAGCGAGGTGGTGCACAAGACGAAGGTGTTCGGCTCCTCGGACGCCGATCCAGGCGCCCGCTTCTACAACGAGGTGCGCAATAAAATCTGGCTGTTCCGCTTTTCGCGCGGCAATTTCTCCGGTTCGGAGCTCGTCGAGTTCCTGCTGAAGACGGCCCGTCGCTGGGTGCTGACCTGGCTGCGGTCGTCCGACCGTGCGACGATCGCCGACTGCTTCCGTCGCGGCCGTCACGACGGCTTCCGCACGAAGCCGGCGTCGAACGCCGAAATCTTCGCGGACGTGCCTGAGGTCGTCGAAGCCATTCGCGTCGTCGAACCCGAACGATAGCGCGCTCTCTCAGCGCCTCCCGCGATTGCGCAGCGCGGTGAGCGCGCGGTACGCGGCCCGACGCGCGCGCGTGGGGACGAGACGGTAGACGGCGCGGACCGTCACGTTGCGCAGGAACTGCGTGCGCGTGACGAACCCGTCGGCGAGGAACCGACGCTGCAGCCGGACCTCCTCGCGGAACATGTCGCGTCCGCCGCGGCGCTCGTAGGCGCCGGCATCCACGCGGTAGAGCACGAGCGGCGCGCCCACGTTGCGCATGCGCGCGCCGCGCAGCAGCATCCGCTCCCACAGCAGATAGTCCTCGAACCGTCCGGCATGCTCCGGATAGCCGCCGGCGGCGAGCACCGCGGATTTGCGGAACACCACGCTGGGGTGGTGCAGCGGGGATTGCAGGCGCGCGTAACGGGCCAGCTCCGGGCCGCCCGCCGGCAGCGTGCGCACCTGGCCGAGATGCGTCTCGTCGCCGCTGAATTCGCGGATGGCGCTGCCCGCCACGTCGATCGCGCCGCCCTGGAACAGCGGCAGCTGGGTGGCGAAGCGGTCCGGCAGCGAGATGTCGTCGCTGTCCGCGCGGGCCACGAGCTCGTGGTCGCAGTGGGCGAGTCCGACGTTCAGCGCGTGCGCCAGCCCGTCGTTGTGCTCGAGCGGGACGATGGTGAAGCGTGTGATGTGGCGGGCGGAATCGTCGTCCGCCAGGTCGTCGAGGTACCGCTGCATGTCCTGCGGCACCGGTCCGTCGCGCACGATGACGCATTGTTCGGGCGGCAGCGTCTGTTCCACCGTGGCCGACGCCACCGCGCGCTGCAGGTGCGCCAAGGTCTCGCCTTGGTAGACGCTCATGAGCACGCAGAACGGTTGCACGGTTTCAGTCATGCCCACCAGTGTAACCGCCGGTTCCTGTGAGCGGATAGGTCCGGGGGATGATTCACAGGAGGTCTGTGTAGGCAAGTCCGTCAGCCGCGACGGCGGCGACGGCGCTGCATCCGCGCCACCACCTGCTTCGAGCCGCGGTCGGCGAGCTGAGAGACGGCCGCGCCCACGGCGGCGGAGACGGCGGCGAACGCGATGCTCATGAGCAGGCCCTGCGGGGCGTCGGCGTCGAGCCCCTTGCGCAGGTTGCGTCGCGCGGTGCCGCGGCGCCACGTGGTGTCGAGCAGCTTGCCCGCCACGAGCCCGGCGATGGACGGCAGCGCCCAGGTGAACAGCTTGTCGCCCAAGGTGTCCGGGTCGTTGAGACGTTGCTCGCGCAGGGCGTCGACCTTGCGGTCGATGCGGTGGAGGGCTTCGACGGCGGCGTCGGCTTCGGAGGGGGTGCTGGTGGAGCGGTGTTTCGCGGCGTTCATGCGTTCCAGTCTAGTCCGCGCCGGCCCGGGTCGCGTGGCTCCGCGCCCGTTCCGCCGGTCGTTGCGGGACCCCGGCCGGTCGCCTTGACGCCCGTCCGGCCTTCCCGCGCGGGAGGAAACGGCAACAGGGTTGGAGCCGGATGCGGGGACGGGCTACAGTGGGTGTCATGAGTGAACATGTTGAAGGCGGCACTGTGGCCGTCGACGCCCGCGGTGGCTCCGGCTTCCTGGTGCTGCTGCGTCATGGGCAGACCGCGTGGAGCGAATCGGGACAGCACACCGGGCGCACGAACGTGCCGCTGACTTCGGTGGGACGGGAGCAGGCCGCGGCGGCCGGGGAACGCCTGCGCGCCGCGTTCCCCGGAGGGTTCCGTGCCGACTGCGTCTTCTCCAGCCCGCTGAAGCGTGCGCAGCAGACGGCCGAACTGGCCGGGTTCGCGGAGCACGGCACGCTGGACGGCATCGCGGAGTGGGATTACGGCCGTGCGGAGGGTCGCACGCGCCAGCGCGTGCGCGAGATGAGCGGATTCGACTGGGACGTCTGGCGTGACGGCCCGCAGTCGCTGCCGGCATCGATGGACGCCGATTGGACCGAGCGTCTGCCGGAGGGCGGCGAGGTGCAGGTGCACGCCGGTACCGGCGAGACGGTGGAGGAGGCGGCCGCGCGCGCCCGCGGCGCCATCGCGCAGGTGACGCCGCTGCTGGAGGCCGGACATGACGTGCTGCTCGTCGCGCACGCGCACATCCTGCGCATCCTCACTTCGCAGTGGCTGGGCGTGGACCCGCGGTTCGCGCGCCTGCTGCGTCTGGACACGGCCCACTATTCGGTGCTGAGCCGCTACAAGGGCGACAACGTCATCGAACGCTGGAACTGTTAGCGTCGGTATCGTCGGCCGACGGTCCGGACGGCTGACGGCACCGCCGGCCGCCGGCCGTCAGTCGGACGGCCGCGTCGTGCTGGAGCGGACGATGAGCTGCGGCGGGATCTCGTGGAACGGCTGGTCCACGTCGCGTCCGTTGATGAGGTCCATCGTCATGCGTGCGGCGGTGTGCGCCATGTCCACCGGGTCCTGGCGGATGGTGGTCAGGCCGATGTCGTCCGTGTAGAAGCTGTCGTCGTAGCCGATGAGCGACACGTCGCCCGGCACGGACAGGCCGTTGCGTTCCAGCTGGAACATGAGCGGCAGCGCGATGCCGTCCTCCTGGCAGGCGATGGCGGTGGGCATGTCCGGCAGGCTCATGAGCTGCGTGACCACGTCGCCGATGCGGTAGTGTCCGGCGTCGTCCACCTTGCAGACGATGACCTGCGGTTCGATGCCCTCCTGCCGGCAGCGTTCGGTGAACGCGTCGAAACGGCCGCGCACGGAGAAGCTCAGGGACACGTCGCGGTCGGTGCGGATGTAGGCGATGTTGCGATGCCCCAGGTTGATGAGGTGGCGTGCGGCCAGCGTGGAGCCCTGCTCGTCGTTGATGGTGACGGCCGCGGCGAAGCCGTGCTGCGCGGCGTCGGCCGTGTTGATGCCGATGATCGGCACGCCCACGGTGGCGAGCTGCGCGGTCTCCTCGTTGTCGATGTCGAAGGAGACGACGATGACGGCGTCCGCGTTGCGGCGGACGGGCAGCATGTCGAAGAACTCCTTGCGCTCCTCGATGCTGGACACCTGGAAGACGGAGATGTCGTAGCCCTCCGCGTGGAAGACGTCATTGAGGCCTTCGATGACGGATGCGGTGAACCACAGGCGGATGTGGCCGCTCATAAGCACGGCCACGCGCAGCGCGCGCCCGGATTTGAGCGCGGCCGCGGAACGGGAGAGGGAGAAGTTGAGCCGGTCGGCCGCGGCGAGCACGCGTTCGCGCGTCTTCTCCGAGACCAGCGTGGGGCGGGTGAACGACCGCGACACGGTGGAGATGGAGACGCCCGCCGCCTTGGCCACGTCCTGGATGCTGCTGCTCATGGGACCCCCTGTTCGTGCCGGTGAATCGGATGGGGAGCGCCGTCGAGCCATGCCGGCACCCCGTTATGCTAACGAATGCAGTACCAGTGTACACGCGTTGCCGTGTGCGGTCACATCGTTGGAATGACGGGGTTCGCGGGCTGTGGGGCCGAGGGTGTGCGCCTCAGTACGCGAGCCATGCGGCGGCGTCGGCCGGCAGGCGGTCGTCGTCGGTGAGCGGGGCGGAGGCGAGCAGCAGCGCGGCGTCGGCCGGCAGGGATACCGGTTCCGCACCGAAGTTGGTCACGCACACGAGCGTGCGGCCGTCGGCCGTCGGACGGGCGTACGCGATGACCTCGTCGCCGGAACCCTCGTCGTCCAGCCATTCCACCGTCGACGTGTCGCCGGTGGCGGTGAGCAGCTTCGCGCGCAACGCCAGCGCGCGACGGTACAGGTTGAGCATCGAGGCGCCGTCGGCGGCCTCGACGTCGGCCGCGAAATCCTTGAACCACAGGGGCTGCGGCAGGTGCGGCGCGGCCGCGGGCGTGCCGTCGGGACGCGTGGCGGGGGAGAAGCCGAACGACGTGGCAGCGCCGTCGGCGAACGCGGGGTCCCAATCGGCCGGAACCGGGCCGTCGTCGGACCCGTCGGCGTCCGCATCGCCTGCGGTCCACGGCAGCGGCACGCGGCAGCCGTCACGGCCCTTGTCGGTGAAGTTGCGGCGCGTGTTGAACGGCGTCGGATCCTCGAGCCGGTCCCACGGGATGTTCGCCACCTCGAACAGGCCCAGCTCCTCGCCCTGGTAGATGTACACGGATCCGGGCAGCGCCAGCTCCAGGAGCGCGGCCGCACGGGCGCGGCGCGTGCCGAGCGTGCGGTCCTCGGTGTATGACGTGCCGTCACGCAGCAGCCAGTCGTGCGCGAGCTGGTGGTAGACCGGACCCTTCACCTGCGGCAGGCCGTAGCGGGAGGGGCTGCGCGGCACGTCATGGTTGTTCATCACCCACGTGGTGGTCGATCCCTGCGTCTCCGCGGCCGATTCGAGCCCGTGGCGGATGGCGGAGCGGAACTCGTCGGCGTCCCAGTTCGCCTCGGCGAACTCGAAGTTGAACACCTGGCCCAGGCCGGCCGGATCGGCGTACAGATGCTGGTGTTCGGGCACCACCCACGCCTCACCCACGGCGAAGCGCGGCGGATCGTACTCGTCGAACACCTCGCGCCATTCGCGGTAGATGTCGTGCACCTCGCGGCGGTCCCACAGGGGGCTGGTGAAGTCGTGGCACAGCACCTGCTGCACGGTGTCCGCGGGCATGTCTTCGAGCGGCGTGGAATCGAGGTCCTTGGCCAGGCCGTGCGCCACGTCGATGCGGAAGCCGTCGGCGCCGTGGTCGGACCAGAAGCGCAGCGTGGTCTTGAACTCCTCGTGGACGTCCGGGTTGTCCCAGTTGAGGTCCGGCTGCTCCTTGGCGAAGATGTGCAGGTACCACTGGCCGTCCTCCACCCGCTGCCAGGCGGGGCCGCCGAACAGGGACTGCCAGTCGTTCGGCGGCAGTTCGCCGTTCGACCCACGCCCCTCGCGGAAGATGTAGCGGTCGCGCGCGGCCGAGCCGCGGCCGGCGGCCAGGGCCTCCTGGAACATCGCGTGCCTGTCCGCCGTGTGGTTGGGCACGATGTCGACGATCACCTTGATGCCGGCCCCGTGCGCGGCGGCGGCCATCCGGTCGAAGTCGTCCATGGTGCCGAGGCGCGGGTCGACGTTCCGGTAGTCGATGACGTCGTAGCCGCCGTCGGCGAGGTCGGAGGGGTAG
Source organism: Bifidobacterium sp. CP2 (assembly GCF_018555635.1). Lineage (NCBI taxonomy): Bacteria > Bacillati > Actinomycetota > Actinomycetes > Bifidobacteriales > Bifidobacteriaceae > Bifidobacterium > Bifidobacterium sp. CP2. The sequence goes on from NZ_JAFEJX010000010.1 coordinate 63,295, forward strand.
AACGGGCTCAGCCAGATCGCGTCGACGCCGAGGTCCTCGAGGTAGCCCATCTTCTCGGTGACGCCGGCGATGTCGCCGAGCCCGTCACCGTTCACGTCCTTGAAGCTGCGCGGGTAGACCTGATAGACGACGGCCTGCTTCCACCAGTCGCTGCGTTGGTTGTTCGCGGTCATGCGCGTTCCGTCCTTTCCGTGCGCCTTCCGTGTGCGGCTCCTCGCCGGCGCGTCTCCCGCGTCCGGCGACGATTCGATGACAACGATAGCAGCGATGCGGCTTCCGGCGTGCGTCCGTCTTATGCGGGCGCCGTCCGAAGGGTGGGCGCGGTCTCCGATGGTGACACGCCGAGGAATGACGACGTTGTCATCGAGGGCAAACCGTTGGCATGACAGGGGTGTGACCCGTTACACGGGATTGCCACGACGGTACGTCCGATTGCTACTGCATACGTTTGCGGTATGATGTGGCACATACGAACATGCGACATGCGAGGAGCCCTGAAACTCCAATGTTTTTGAGGCTTGCAGCTGCGACTACAAGCTGTGACAACGTATGCCTTTTCGTCAAGCACACCGAGGTGCGCACGACGAGGTTCGCACAAACGACAGGACAGGATCCCTCCTTCGTGACGTCGTCGTCGGAGGTGGGCATGAGCAGATGGGAATACGTTGAGATGGGTGTGAACCTGCGGAACGATGCACGCCGCGGAGCATGCCGGGCGCTGGCCGCCATGGCGCTGGTTGCGGCCATGGTCGCGGCGCCATGCGCGTTCGCCGTGCTGACGCGCACGGCCTCCGCCGCCACCATCGACGGGCTGCCCGCCGGCGCCCTCTGCACACCCACCGAACAATCCATGGGCACCGACGTCGACATCTCCAAGGACCGCGATCCCGGCGTCGCCACTTGGGTCGGCGGCAACATGTACATCGGCAGGAAGCCGACGGACAGCGCCTCGTGGAAGAACGGCACCGGCCCCGACGGCTCGTACGCCGTGGAGGCCGAGGGTCTGACGGTCGTCAACGGCAAGCTCATGATGAAGCCGCTCAAGAACTCGTGGGCCGGTGCCGGTTTCCGCTTCGGCATTGTCGGCTTCGGCACGTAGTTCCGTCCCGCGCGGAACAGCACCGCCCTGGTGGTCGGCGGCAACACCTCCGACACCGCCCTGCCGGACTGGTCGAACGTGCAGGCATGGTCCCATACCGGCTTCCTGCGCGACAACGGCCATATCGCGTCGATCGCCGGCGAGAGCTCCGACCTCTGGGGCAAGACGGGCACGAAGTCCCTCGACAAGAACCCGGCCAATACGGACGCCTCGGTCAACTGGAACGTGGACGATCCGATGACGCACGTCACCGTCAAAAGCGGTGACAACGACACCGACACCAGCGACGATTCCAAGAACCTTTCCGAATCCGAGTACTACCAGGACTACGTCGTCGAAGACATCTCCGCCCCGCTGGCCTTCCAGACCAAGACCGGTACGGTGACACAGGACGTCTCCACGCTGGACACGCTGACCCGCCACAAGTACAACTACTACACCGAGGGGAATGACTCAGGCAGCTCCCTCCAATACGTTTTCAAGTACAACGGTGACACCAAGAACGGCACCGGCCGCGGTCTTGCGGCCACCGACTCGTACACCAACCGTGAGAAGCTCATCACGTTCACCGGCACGAACAATCCGACGATGGAAGTGTTCGACCTCGATGCGAGCATGCTCACTGATTACATCGGCAACACCCGTTACCGTGGCGTGGCGTTCGCGTTCACGAACATCGCCGACACCGCGTCCGTGGTGATCAACGTGACCGGCAACAACAAGAACATCTCCTTCCATAATGGTTGGCAGTTCTGGTGGAACGGTCAGGAGATCTCCGACGGTTATTCCAACTACAACAGCAAGAGCACCGATGCGAATCTGAAGAAGAAGTCGGAGCTGTACGCGAAGGCCGCGCAGAAGATCCTGTGGAACTTCCACGACACGAACAACCTCGCCATCTACGGCGGCATCGCCAACGAGGGCACGGATAAGTACACGGAGGACGACCCGGCCGCCGCGATGCTGGGCAGCATCATCGTGGTCGGCAACGCCGAATCCGGCGAGGACGGGAAGGACGCGGACAACACCACCGGCAACTTCGAATCGCACGTCACCACCAACGGCCGCGTGTACACCGAGGGCGACTTCTCCATGTACAACCCGTATTATGCGGCGGAATTCGGTCAGGCTGGCGCGAAAGATGGCGATTCTTCATCCGTCATCGACATGGACCAGGAACGCCACAACTTCCCGTGGAACGGCTCCTACACCGAATCCTGCGCCGCCATCGCCTGGACCAAGACCCGCGAGGACGGCACCTCGAAGCTCGCCGGCACCACCTGGGCCGTGTACGGCACGTACGACGACGCCGTGAACGGCACGAACCCGCTGCTCACCGTCAAGGACAACGACTTCCATGACAAGAACGCCAACGGCGGCGAATTCACCGTCGAAGGCCTCGCGCCGGAAGCCAACTACTTCATCAGGGAGACCGGCGCCGACGAAGGCTTCCAGCTCAACGGCGCCATCTACCATGTGACCACCGGCAAGGCCTCGGACAAGGCCGCGGCCGTCACCCAATCGGTGACGAAGAACGCGGACGGCACGCTCGAGACCGGCACGGCCGGCATGAAGAACGGCCACATCACCAACAAGCCCACCGAAGCGACCTGGAACAAGACCGACGTCAACGGTGCCAAGCTCGCCGGATCGCAGTGGAAGCTCGTCGGACAGGGCACCACCTACTGCGTGGCCGACGACGTGACCGTCGACGCGAACGGCGCGGTCAGCCCGTCCGGCACCACATTCAAGGACTGCCCCGACGGAGCCACGAAGACCTCCGACCACGCCACCGGAACGGACGGCACCGGCGTCATCACCGTGAAGGAACTGCCTGCCGGTAGCTACACGCTCACCGAGACCAAGGCCCCCGCCGGCTATCAGGTCTCCAAGGACACGTACACGCTCGTCGTCAAGGCCGACGGCACCGCCTCCACCATCACCAAGGCGGACGGCTCCGCGCTCGCCGGCGACGCCGTGGCCGACGAATCCCGGCCGGTCGCCCTGCGCGTGCCGGTGCGGAAGAGCGTCAAGTACACCGACTGGCCCACGTCCGGCGGCAAGTACGTGGCGTTCCGGTTCGCCATCACCGGCGCCTCCGCCGACACCAAGGGATGGCCCGTGCCCGAAGGGTGTGACGGCTTCGCCGACTGCGCCATCGACCTCGCCCCGGCGGACGACGCCACCGACACGACGCAGGTCGCCGCCCTGTTCGGCAAGCTCACGTTCACCGACGCGCAGCTGGGCGACAAGCCCGGCGACGACGGCGACTACGCGAAGACCTACACGTACCTCATCGCCGAAACCGTCCCCGACGCGGCCGACCGCGTGCCGGACCTGCGCTACTCGAAGGCCGTGTACCGTCTCGCCGTCACCGTGAGCCGCGCCTCCGACGACTCCGGCGCGTACGCCGGCCTCAAGGCGCACGCCGTGCTGACGCGCATGAAGGACGACGACGGGAACGCCGCAACCGGCGACGGCGTCGTCGTGGGCGACTGGACCGTCACGTCCACCGACGCCCGAACAGACACGTCCGGCGAGGCCGGCGGCGCCGCAGATGTCACGGACGCCGACGCGGCGCACGCCGCCGCCTTCGTCAATACGAAGGCGCTCACCGGACTGCCCATCACCGGCACCGACTGGACCGGGCGGCTCGTGCTCATCGTCGGCGGAGGATTCGTCCTCGCCGCCGTGGCCCTCGCCCTCGGCCGCAGGCTCGCCCTGAACCGGCGGCGCGACGAGGCGGGCGGATCGCAGCGGTGACCCGCCGCCCACATCACAGATTTCGGATTCGTAGGAACCCACAGGAAAGGAACACAGGAATGAACAAGGTACTCCATCGGGTGATCGCCGGAGCCGCGGCCCTCGGCATCGCCGTGAGCGGCTTCGCGTTCGGCGCGGCCTCCGCCTACGCGGCGGACGGCGACCCCACCACGGGAGACATCACCATCAACAAGTCGGCCAGCGACCAGATCGACCACACGTTCGACGGCTGGCACCTCGCCTCGCTGACCAACGTCACCAAGGACGCCGACGGCAACATCAAAGGCTTCCTCATCGACACCGACGACTCCATGGTCGGCACCATCGTCTCCGCGATGACCGACGCGCAGAAGACCGCGTACGAGGCCGACGCCAACTACTACAACACCGACGACGCCAAGGCCAACCCGATGGGCTACCTGGTCGACCAGGTGTTCAAGGACCAGTCCGGCGCCGCGCTGAGCGAACTGACCAGCCCGTGGGGCGGCGACAGTTCGCCGCTGCGTGCGTTCGCCAAGTCCCTGAGCGAGAAGCTCGCCGCCCAGGGCGCGCCCGCCGCCGCGTCCACCACGCTCAAGACCGGCACGAACACCGGCCTCGCCCAGGGCCTGTGGTTCCTCAAGGACACCACCGCCACGAACGACGTGAAGGGCGCCAACTCCATCCCGATCATCACGCCGACCACCTTCGATGGCGCCGACAGCTGGGGCACGGTGACGCTGAAGAACACCACGCCGAGCATCGACAAGCAGCTCGTCGACGGAGACAAGGACAACGGCTACACGCCGAACAAGCAGCCCGACTACGCCGTGGGCGACACCGTCTCCTACCAGCTGAGCTCCACCATCCCGGTCTACACCGGCTACGACATCGACCCGACCATGACCGACTCCGCCAAGACCCGCGTCTTCCAGATCACCGACACCGCGTCCAAGGCCCTGACCGTCGACGCCAAGTCCGTCATCGAATCCGTGAAGGTGGGCAACACCACGCTCAACGCCGGCACCGACTACGACGTCGCCGTCGCCGACTACGCGGGCGACGAAGCCGCCTACGCGGGCGGCCACGTGACCACCATCGACCTCAAGAAGTACGTGAACAAGGCCGCAGGCTCCACGTCCGAGAAGAACGGCATCGACGAGGGCGCCACCGTCACCGTCATCGTCAAGACCACGCTCAACAAGTCCGCGCTGCTCTCCGAGCCCGGCAACGTGCAGGGCAACCCGAACAAGGTGGACCTGACCTACTCCAACAAGCCGGAGAACGTGTCCGACGCCCACAAGGTGCCCGGTCCGGAAGTCAAGGTCTACGCCTACAAGTTCGGCATCCACAAGACCGACAAGGCCGGCACCACCGTGCTGCCCGGCGCCAAGTTCACCATCAAGGCCGTCTCCGGCACCACCAACCATGACGGTCAGTACCTCGGCTCCTACGGCGAGAACGGCTGGAGCTACGTCGGCACCACCGAGCCGGCCGCCGACGCCACCGAAGGCGTCTTCGTCACCGACAAGCACGGCGACATCGCCGTCGAAGGCCTCGACGCCGGAACGTACGAAGTCCACGAGATCGCGCCGCCCGCCGGCTACACCGCGCTCGGCCTGCCGACCTTCCAGTTCACCATCACCCCGAAGGTGGGCTCCGAATCTGGCGGCCACAAGACCATCACCGAGGAGCAGTTCGAGATCGCCAAGACCAGCGACTACGTGAAGCTCAACGACCAGCACGGCACCCAGCTCGACGTGTGGAACGCCAAGAACATCACCGAGCTGCCGAAGACCGGCGGCGCCGGCCTCGTCATGATCGTCGGCCTCGGCGCGGCGTTCATCGCGGCCGCCGGAGCGTTCGCCCTGCGCGCACGCCGCCGCGCCTGACGCGCATCCCGACGCGCAGGACGCATCGCCCGCGCATCCCGACGAGCCGGTGACGTGAGACCATTCTCCTTCCACACGTCACCGGCATCCCGCCTCCGGACCACGGCTTCCTGTACGGCCGCGGTCCGGAGGCTCTCCCATATCAGGACGACCCACGACAGCCACCACGAGGAACGCACCATGAGCAACGACATCCGCACCGCGCACGAGGCCGACGGCACGGCCGCCGCACGCCGCGCGCGGCACGGACGCATCGGACACACCCAATCGAAGGTCTTCAGCATCCTCTCCGTCCTCTCGCTGCTCATCGGACTCGTCATCATCGGCGCGCCGTTCGTCATGCGCGCCGTCAACGAGCACCGCCAGACCGCCGTCATCAGCCGCTCGGAACACACCGTGGCCGCATGGCCCTACCCCAAGGCGGAGGACGAGCTCAAAGCCGCGCGCGCCTACAACCGGAAACTCGCCGCAAGCGGACAGAACGTCATCGGCGAAGTGCACGACCCCTTCACCAGCGACACCGGACGATCCACCACCTCCGACGTCGACGCATCCCTCGCCGAACAGGACACCACCTACCAGCACCTGCTCGACACCGGCCAAGGCGTGATGGGCACCATCCGCATCCCCTCGATCGCCGTGAACCTGCCCATCTACCACGGCACGGGCGAGGACGCGCTCGCCGCCGGGGCCGGACACCTCTACGGCACCTCGCTGCCCGTCGGAGGGAAAGGCACGCACGCCGTCATCACCGGGCATCGCGGCCTGCCCAACGCGCTCCTGTTCACACGCCTCGACGAGCTGAAGACGGGCGACGCGTTCTACATCGACGTCATGGGCGAGGAACTCGCGTACCAGGTGGACCGCATCGACGTCATCACGCCGGACGACTCCAGCAAACTGCGCATCCGCAAGGGCGAGGACCGTGTCACCCTCATGACCTGCACGCCCTACGGCGTCAACTCGCACCGTCTGCTCGTCTCCGGCGTGCGCGCCTCCGTGCCGGACGACGTGCCCGCCGCGGACGACGTCCACGGCGTGAACACCACCACGCTCGTGCTGGCCCTGCTGGGTGTGGTCGTCGCGGTGCTGCTGGCGCTGGCCGCCTGGTGGGTGCTCAGGCGGCGCGGGCGCCACGGGTGAGCCGCGCTCCGTGGCCGGGCGGACCCCGGCGGCACCGCGCGCCTCGTGAACCACCGCATATGACAAAGCCCGGAATCGGCTTTCGGCCTGATTCCGGGCTTTGCGCGTGATGCGCGTTCGGTTTGCGATCCCTGAGGACGGGCGGGAATCGCAAACCGGGGGCGCTACTCTCCCCGCATCACCTCGGCCAGGGACAGCACGCGCGGATCCTTGAACACCTCGTCGGTGTGCACCACGTGGCCTTCCGCGTCCTGCAGTGGGATGCGCCAGTTCGGATACTGGTCCGACGTGCCCGGCTGGTTCACCGAGGCGTGCTGGCCGGTGCCGTCCACCAACGCCGCCTGCCGCAGCAGCGACGGCGTCTCGGTGAGCATCGCGTGCATCGCCTCCACGATCTCCTGCTCGTAGGCGGGCATGTCCTGCTCGGCCGCGTCGGCGTCCGCCGCAGGCAGCCATCCGCCCTCGACGAGCATGTCCAGCATGGCGCGGCGCTCGGCGCGCGCCAAGGCCGCGAAGCCCGCCACCGGGCCGTCCAGCAGATGCAGCCGCTCGCGCAGCTTCACATGCTCGAACTCGAGATAGCCGGCCGTGGGCGGCAGGTCGTGCGTCGTCACCGAGGCCAGGGTCTGACGGCGGTAGTCGGTCGGCGGCTTGTACGGGTCGCCTGCGTTCGGCGAATCATCCACGCGGGAGAACCAGGCCACATCCGTGCCGAACACGCCGTGCGAGGACAGCACCTCGTGCACGTAGTCGGGCACGGTGCCCAGATCCTCGCCGACCACCACGCCGTCCGCGCGCGTTGCCTCGATGGCGAGCACCGCCAGCATCGCCTCATGGTCGTACGTCACGTACGCGCCGCCCTTCGCACCCTTGCCGCGCGGAATCCACCACAGACGGAACAGGCCGAGGATATGATCGATGCGCACCGCGCCCGCATGCGCGAACATGGCGTGCACCATCTCCCGGTACACGCGGTATCCAGTCTCCTCGAGGTAGCGCGGGTGGAACGGCGGCTGGCCCCAATCCTGGCCCTGCTGGTTGTAGAAGTCCGGCGGGCAGCCCACGGTGACGCCGTCGGCCGCGAAGCGCTCCGGATACCACCAGGCGTCCGCGCCGAGGGAATGCACGCCCACGGCCATGTCCATCATGAGGCCCAGCGCCATGCCGGAATCCTTGGCGGCGCGCTGCGCGGCCGTGAGCTGCTCGTCGGCGATCCACTGCAGCCACCGGTTGAACTCGAACAGGTCCCGATGCTCCTCGACGAGCGCCTTCACCTCCGGCGAATCACGGTTCGTGCGGTGGAACCACGAGGGTTCCTCCCACGGTGCGCCCCACACCTCGAACGCCACGCACCACGTGGCGAAGGCGTCCAGATCCGGGCCGGCCGCGCGTTTGAACGCCTCGAAGCTGGCTTCGCGCTCCGGGCTGCGGGGCGCCTCGAAGATGAGGCGCAGGGCCTGGCACTTCGCCCGCCACGCCTCGTTGAGGTCCATCGGCTTCGCGTCGTCGTTGCGGTAGGAGACGAGCGCGTGCAGCTCCCGCACGCGGGCTGTGGCGCGGGCGTCCATGCGGCCGGAGGTATCATCGCCGGCCGGGTCCTCCGCCGCGGCCACGTATTCGGGGATGTCCTGCGGGCGGATGTACGTGGCGTTGAGGAACCGGCGCGATTCCGGCAGGTACGGCGAGGGTTCCAGCGGCGGGACGGGCGCGCAGGCGTGCACCGGATTGATGAGCATGAAATCGGCGCCGGAGCGCTCGCCGGCGCTGGCGAGCAGGCGCTTCAGGTCGCCGTAGTCGCCCACGCCCCACGATTCGCGCGACCGCACCGAATACAGCTGCGTCATCCAGCCCCAGCGCGGATGCTCCGCGATGGGCTTCGGCAGCGGGATGCGCTTGGGCGCCACGATGAGCGTGGCCGATTCGCCGGCGGCCTCGCCGCCCGTCGTGTCGGTTCCGGCTGTGTTGCCCGTGCCGTCCGCGGCGTCCGCATCCTCGCGCAGGGCGACGCGCAGCGTGTGGTAGCCGATCGGCAGATCGGCCGGCAGCGTGAGGAACCAGTCGGTGCTGTTGAGATCCGGCAGCAGGTCCGACTGCTCGTTGCGCAGCGTGGAGCCGTCCTCCAGTGTGAGGGTCACGGCCGGTTCCGCGCCTTCCGGGCAGTGCAGGCGGATGACCGCGGGCGTGAGGCGGCGTCCGGTCTCCGGCTGCGCGTCCTCCGAGGCCGGGTTCTCCTCCGCGACGGTGACGACGATGGTCTTCGAAGGCAGCACGCGGCTGGCGTCCCGTTCGTCGAGGGCCGCCTGCGAGCGGGCGATGGCCTCCGGCGAGGAGGCGTCGACGCCGAGCGCGGCGAGCACGTCGACCAGCACGTCGTCGGCGATCTCCACGTAGTCCCCGAGCTGGTCGATGTACGAGGTGGCCACGCCGCTCGCCTTGGCGAGGCGGATGAGTGGCCGCGCCAGTCGTTCGGCGCTTTCCGTGCGCGCGGATGGTTGATGGGATGTTGCGGTCATGAGTGCTCCTTGGGATGCATGGGTGCGGCTTCCACGCCGCCTTCCCGGTACGGTCGTCCGCGGCGTATCGGGCTGGATGATGGATTGATGAAGTGACGTTGCCCTTGACCATAGCGCGGAATGACATCGTTTGCAAAAGTGTGTGTCGGACGGGGCGGAACGGTCGGCCACGGGACCGTCGGTCCCGTGGCCGCGTCATCGGAGGGGCGTCAGCGCAGCACCGCGAAGGATTGGGGCGGCAGCAGCAGTTCTCCGGCCTCGATCGACGGCTCGCCGATGGACAGGGCGATGGAACGAACCCCGTCCGAACCGTCCAACGGCAGGCGCAGCGCATCCCGGCCCGGATTCATCGCGACGATGACCGAATCGGGGGAGGCGGCGCCGTCCCCGGAGGCGCACGCGGCCGTGCGTCGGAACGCGAACAGACGCCCGTCGCCGGAGAGCACCTCGAACCCGGCGGGCGAGGCCAACGCGGGCGCGGCGTGCCGGAACGCGAGCACCGCGCGTACCCAGTGCCACAGCGAATCCGGATCGGCCATCGCGGCCGCCGCCGTGACCGGCGCGGTCTCCCCGTCGCCGTCCGCAGGCTCCTGCACCGGCAGGTACAGGTCATCGGCCGGGGCCGTGGAGAAGCCGAGGTTCGGCAGCGAGGCGTCCCACTGCATCGGCGTGCGGCTGCCGGTGCGCACGTAGCCGCCCTCCTTGGTGGGCAGCGGGCGGTACGGCAGGCCGATCTCGTCGCCGTAATAGACGAACGGGCAGCCCGGCATGGTCAGCAGCATGCCGTACGCCACCTTGAGCTCGCGCGCGGTGAGACGCTGCGCCAGGCGCGGCGTGTCATGGTTGCAGGTGATGAGGTCGAACCGGCCGCCCGCGCGCTCGCAGTCCCTGAGCTGCGGGACGTACTGGTCGAGGAACGGGCGGATCGAGGCGCCGGAGTCCGCGTTGAAGTAGCTGGCGTCGCCCTCGTGCTCCAGCGGCGCATCCGTGTTGCGCAGCAGCATGTTGTAGCCGTTCGGCTCGCCGTTCCAGCGCCAGTCGAGGTAGAAGTCCATGTCGAACCCGGCCTGCATGGATTCGGCCGGGCGCCCCCATTCGGAGACGAACGCGGCGCCCGGGAACTCCGGGCGGATCTTCGAGAACAGGTATTGCCAGGTGCGGATCGTCGCCGGTTTGCCCCAGTCGTCGTGCTTGACGAGGCTGTCGGCCATGTCCACGCGGAAGCCGTCCGCGCCGCGGGAGAGCCAGAAGCGCATCACGTCGAGCAGCGCCTCGCAGGTGGCGAGGGCGTCCGGGCCGAGCGCCGGCTTCTGCCACGGCTGCTTGGGGTGTGCGAAGCCGTAGTTCAGGGCCGGCTGGCATTTGAAGAAGTTGAGGATGTAGGTGCCGTCGCGTTCGGTCTCGCCGCCGATGAACGGCAGCCCGTCACCGCCGGAGATCCAGCAGTCGGTCCAGATGTAGCGTTCGGACACGTCGTCGGTGGTGCCGTCGCCGTCCGTGACGACGCGGCGGGCCGGGTCGGGGCGTGCGGAGGCCCGGAACCAGGCGTGCTCCTCGCTGGTGTGTCCGGGCACGAGGTCGAGCAGCACGTGCATGCCGCGTTCGTGGGCGGCCTCGAACAGGGCGACGAGGTCGTCGTTGGTGCCGTAGCGTGCGGCCACGTGGGTGTAGTCGCGCACGTCGTAGCCGGCGTCCTTGAATGGTGAGTCGTAGCAGGGGTTGATCCACAGGGCGTTGCATCCGAGGTCGCGGATGTAGTCGAGGTGCGCGGTGATGCCGGGGATGTCGCCGATGCCGTCGCCGTCCGTGTCGGCGAAGCTCTGCGGGTAGACCTCGTAGAAGCAGGCGTCGTCCAGCCATTGCGGGCGTCCGCCGTGCGGCGTTTGCAGGTCGGTCTGCTCCGCGTTCTGCGATGCGGCGGTGGGGGCGTGCTCCCTCGGGGTGCCGTCGGAGGGTTCGTGCTGGGCGTGTCGTGTGGGTTCGGTCATGGGAAACTCCTGTGTTCGTGCGGTTTTCGGCCGGTGCATGACGGCTGCGCCGGAGGCCTGCAACCATCATATGCCAACGTATGCAAAAAACGTGCTATAGTTGCAGTCAACGATGTTCCGCAGCGTTGCAAACGAAACATTTCAAAGCCATACCGAACAAATGTGAACGTATGCAACGCGGCGTTCAGCACAGGAACTGAACACGCGGGCATCAGGAGATCGGAAACACCGAACCGAGAAAGGAACGGATCAACGATGATCAACTGGAAGAAGGCCATCGGCCTCGCCGCCGCAACCGCCATGCTGCTGCCGCTCGCCGCCTGCGGCTCCGACAACGCTTCGAACGGAGGCTCCTCCGAAGGTGGCGCCGTCACCCTGAAGGTCTGGGCCCCGCAGGAGGACCAGGACGGCAAGAACTCCTGGCTGAGCCAGGTGGAGGCCGGCTTCGAGAAGGCCCACCCCGAATACCAGATCACGTGGAAGAACGACGTCGTCTCCGAGGGCGACGCCTCCAAGACCGTGCAGACCGACCCGTCCTCCGCCGCCGACGTCTACATGTTCGCCTCCGACCAGCTCGGCACCCTCATCGACTCCGGCGCCATCGGCCAGCTCGGCACCGACGCCGCCAAGCAGGTCAAGGAGCAGAACGGCGACCTCGAGGTCAGCTCCGTCACCGGCCCCGACGGCAGCCTGTACGGCGTGCCCTACACCGACAACACCTGGTTCATGTACTACGACAAGTCCGCGTTCTCCGCGGAGGACGTCAAGAGCCTCGACACGATGGTCTCCAAGGCCGCCGTCGCCTTCCCGCTCTCCAACTCCTGGTACATCGGCGGCTTCTACGACGGCCTGAGCCTGTTCGGCGAGAAGGGCAACAACGCGAAGGCCGGCATGGTCTTCCCGAAGGACTCCGCCGACATCACCACGTACCTGGCGAACCTCGTCGCCAACCCGAACTTCCATGACTCCGCCGACAACTCCGGTCTCTCCGAACTGCAGGCCGGCACCGTCAAGGCCTACTTCTCCGGCACCTGGGACGCCGCCACCATCAAGAAGGCCCTCGGCGACAACTACGCCGCCGCGCAGCTGCCGACCTTCACCGTCAACGGCGAGACCAAGCAGATGAAGTCCTTCGCCGCCACCAAGGCCGCCGCGTACAACCCGAACGCCTCCAACCCGAAGGCCGCCGCCCAGTTCGCCGCCTACCTCGGTTCCACCGAGGCGCAGAAGCTGCACTACGAGACCCGCCAGATCCCGCCGACCGGCAAGTCCCTGTCCGACCTGACCACCGACGACATCGCCGCCAAGGCCCAGTCCGACACCATGGCCAACACGGCCATCCTGCAGTCCGGCCTGTCCGGCATGAATGACTGGTGGACCCCGGCCGAGACCTTCGGCAAGGCCCTCGTCAACAAGGAAGTCACCGCCGACAACGCCAAGGCCAAGACCGACGACTGGGTCAAGCAGGTCGGCAAGTACGCCGAGTGAGCATGACGGCCGGGACTCCGGTCCCGGCCGCACAGACCCCACCGGCCGCGCCGGCCGCTAGGCCGGCCGCCAACTGGCTTCCTCTTATCTCTTTACCTCTCCTCCTCCTTCGTGACAGGGCCCGGGCGACATGCTGTTGACGCAGACGGCGCCCGGGCCCTGTCGCGGTTCCTTCATGTTCCTTCCCATCCACTCGATCCATTCGAACCATCCATCCAATCCATTCACTGAGAGGCGGTAGGGTGCAATGACATCGGCAACCCTTTCCCCACGCGAGATGAAGCGCCGTCGCAAGCTGGGCGCGGACTACGTGGCCCCCTCGCCGTATTCGGTCCGCAACGCGCTGACCCGCGGCGACATCTTCACCAAACTGTCGGCGGTCGTGTTCGGCCTCGGCAACATCGTGCGCAAGCAGTTCGTCAAGGGCATCGCGCTGCTGGCCCTCGAGATCGCGTTCATCGTCTTCATGATCGTGGGCGGCGCGGAATACCTGAGCAAGCTCCCCGGCCTGGGCGACCAGAAGCAGGGCAAGAAGCTGGTCGACGGCTTCTGGGTCTACACCGCCGGCGACAACTCCGTGGTCATCCTGCTGTACGGCGTGTGCACGCTCGTCATCTGCGCGCTGTTCGTCTACCTGTGGACCATCTCCCTCAAGTGCGCATACAAGGCCGAATGCCTGACGCGCGAGCACGGCAAGGCCCCGAGCCTCTCCGACGACCTGCACACGTTGACCAACCAGAAGGCCAACCAGCTGCTCATGTTCCTGCCGACGCTCGGCATCCTCGTGTTCACCGTGCTGCCGCTCATCTTCATGATCTCGATGGCGTTCACCAGCTACGACCACAAGCACCTGACCCTGTTCGACTGGGTGGGCTTCCGGAACTTCGCCGAGGTGTTCTCCAACAGCGGCGGCACCGTCAACGCCGGACTGTTCATGTCCGTGCTCGCCTGGACCCTGGTGTGGGCGTTCTTCGCCACCTTCCTCAACTTCTTCTTCGGCATGTTCTTCGCGATGATCATCAACCGCAGGACCACCCGCTTCAAGGGCTTCTGGCGCGCCTGCTTCTCGATGTCCATCGCCGTGCCGCAGTTCGTGTCCCTGCTGGTCATGCGCACCATGCTGCAGCCCACCGGCGCCATCAACCGCCTGCTCATGGAATGGGGCTGGATCGACTCGGCGCTGCCGTTCTTCACGAACGCCACGTGGGCCCGCGTCACCGTCATCGTCATCAACCTGTGGGTCGGCATCCCGTACACCATCATGCAGATCACCGGCATCCTGCAGAACATCCCGGCCGACCTGTACGAGGCCGCGAAGATCGACGGCGCCAACTGGTGGCAGATCTTCGTGAAGATCACGATGCCGTACATCATCTTCGTGCTCACCCCGTACCTCATCACCACGTTCACCGGCAACGTGAACAACTTCAACGTCATCTACCTGCTCTCCGCGGGCAACCCGACGCCCGTCGGCTCGTCCGCAGGCAAGACGGACCTGCTCATCACCTGGCTGTACAAGCTCACGGTGGACAAGAACGACTACAACCTCGGTGCCGTCATCGGCATCATGACCTTCATCGTCCTCGCGGTGGTGTCGCTCGTCACCTACCGCAATTCCGGTTCCTACAAGAATGAGGAGGCATTCCGCTGATGAGTGACCACAGCGTTCAGAAGGCCGAATCGCACGGCCTCATGCACGACGCCAAGAAGCGCCGCATCCTCGGCGACGTCCTGTCGCACCTGTTCCTCGCCGTCATGGCGGTCATCTGGCTCATCCCGATCGTGTGGGTGTTCGCGGAGAGCTTCAACAAGAACACCGCGCCGTACACGAAGACGTTCTTCCCCACCGAGTTCTCGCTGGACAACTACGTGGCGCTGTTCACGGACAAGTCGGTGCTGAACTTCCCGAAGATGTTCATGAACACGTTCATCGTCGCGGTGTTCGTGTGCCTGATCTCCATGTTCTTCGTGCTTTCGGTGGCTTACTGCATGAGCCGCCTGCGCTTCCGCACGCGCCGCACGTTCATGAACGTGGTGCTCATCCTGGGCATGTTCCCGGGCATCATGGCCGTCTCCGCCATCTACTTCATCCTCAAGGCCGTGGGCCTCACCGGCGAGGGCATGACCACCATCGCCCTGATCCTGGTCTACTCGGCTGGCTCCGGAGCGGGCTTCTATGTGATGAAGGGCTACATGGACACCATTCCGACCTCGCTCGACGAGGCCGCCATGCTCGACGGCTGCACCCGTCTGCAGGTGTTCACCAAGATCATCATCCCGATCTGCAAGCCCATGATCGTCTACCAGGCCATCATCGGCTTCCTGACCCCGTGGCTCGACTTCGTCATGGCGAAGGTGATCTGCCGCACGCAGTCGAACTACACGGTGGCCCTGGGCCTGTGGCTCATGCTGGACAAGGAGTACATCCAGAACTGGTACGCCCGCTTCGCCGCCGCGGCCGTGGTGATCTCGATCCCGATCGCCATCCTGTTCATCGTGATGCAGCGCTTCTACCAGGAGTCCATGAGCGGTTCCGTCAAGGGCTGAGCCGTAATGGACAGTCCGGTGGACTGTCCGTAGGCTCAGCCTGAGTGAGGCGACAGCCGAACGAAGGCAGGATTGGGCCCGGCCGTAGGCCGGTCCGTTCTTGCAGGACTGACACTCGCTTCGCATTCGCATCATCGCGGCGCTCGCCGGCCTGTCCGGCGGGCGCCGCGTTCCATGAAAGGAGACTTCGATGGAGAAGCCCGAGCAGATTCTGGCCGTGGCCGACGGCACGCCCGCCGAGCCGGCCCTGCCGTGCCCCGACTATCCGGTGTACGCCGGCGACGACCTCGGCGCCGTGCCGGACGACGCGGGCACCACGTTCCGCGTGTGGGCGCCTTCGGCGAGCGGCGTCACGCTGCGTCTGTTCGCCGCCGGTTCCGCCGGCGAACGCCCCGACGCGTCCGATGCCGCGTCCGACGATGCCGCGTCCGTCGACGCGTCCGTCCCATTCGCCGTGCGCGACCTCGCCCCCGGCGTGGACGGCACGTGGTCGGTGCGCTGCGACGGCGTGGGCCACGGCGTCTACTACGACTACGTCGTGCGTTTCTCCGACGGCACGGCGAACCGCACGGCCGACCCGTGGGCGCGTGCGGCCGGCGTGAACGGCCGCCGCAGCATGGTGGTGGACCTGCGTCGCACGGATCCGGACGGTTGGGACGCGGACGTGCGTCCGCACATCGCCAGCCGCGACCTCGTCATCTGGGAGACGCACATCGGCGACTTCAGCAACGATCCGCACAGCGGCGTGCCGGCGTGCCATCGCGGCACGTATCTCGCGTTCACGCACGACGGCACCAGCGTGGACGGCGAGGGGGATTTCCCCACGTGCGTGGCGTATCTCAAACGTCTCGGCGTGACCGCCGTGCAGCTGCTGCCGTTCTACGACTACGGTTCCGTGGACGAGTCGGTCACGCCGCCGGCGTGCGTCGGCGCGTGCGGCGACGCCTGTGGAACGTCGCGTGAGACGTCCGGCGACGCGCGTGAAACCACCCGTGAAACACCTGCGTGCGCATGTGAAACCATCCGTGAAACACCCGACCGCCCGTTCAACTGGGGCTACGACCCGCTCAACTACAACGTGCCCGAAGGCTCGTACAGCACCGACCCGTTCCACGGCGAGGTGCGCATCAGGGAGTGCAAGCGCATGATTCAGGCGCTGCACGCCGCCGGCATCAAGGTCATCATGGACGTGGTCTACAACCACATGTTCTCCACGGACAACTGGTTCGAGCGCATGATCCCCGGTTACTGCCTGCGCCGCCGCGCCGACGGCTCGTTCGCGGACGGCTCCGCCTGCACGAACGACGTGGCCACCGAGCATCCGATGATGCGTAGATACATCGTGGACTCGGTGACGTACTGGGCGCGCGAATACCATATCGACGGCTTCCGTTTCGACCTCATGGGCCTCATCGACGTGGACACGATGAACGCGGTCCGCACGTCCCTGGACCAGCTGCCCGGCGGCGCCACGATCCTCATGCACGGCGAACCGTGGTCGGCCCGCCGCACGGCCCTCGAACCGGGCGCCGGCGTGGTGCTGGCGGACAAGCGCGGCATGCCGTATCTGAGCCCGCGCATCGGCGCGTTCTGCGATTCCACGCGCGACGCGGTGCGCGGCCACGTGTTCTTCCAGAAGGAGCCCGGCTATCTCACCGGCGCGGCCGCCGATTTCGCGGACGACATCCGCCATGCGTCGGACGCGTGGCGCGGCACGATGCACGAGGCCGCGTCCGTGGGACAGGTCATCCAGTACGTGTCCGCCCACGACGACCTCACCCTGTGGGACAAGCTGTGCGCCGCGATGCGCCGCCTGCCCACCGAGGCCGATTACGCGGCCGACGACGTGGATGCCGGAGGCCGGTGCGCGGACCTCATGCGTGCGAACCGTCTGGCCGCCGGCATCGTGTTCACCGCCGCCGGTGTGCCGTTCCTGCTGTCCGGCGAGGAGTTCGCCCGCACCAAGCACGGCGATTCCGATTCGTACCGCAGCCCCGCCTCGCTCAACCGGCTCGACTGGCGCCGCGCGCGGCGCCTGAACGCGCTGGTGGCCCATTACGCGACGCTCATCCGTTTGCGTCGCGGCAATCCCGCGTATTTCGGCGGCGCGCGCACAGTCGTGCCGCGCACCGACGAGACGGTGGCGTTCCGCGTGGGCGACGACTGTGTGGCCGTGAACCCGGTGGGGGAGACGCGCATGCAGTCCACGGTGGCGTTGGAGACGCCCGCCCCGTACGACGAGGTCTCGAGGATCGCGCCCGACGACTGGCGGTGCCTCTATTGCGCCGCCGACGGGTTCGCGTCCGGTCCGGCCGCGGCATACGATTGGACTGTTCCGTCCGATGCCGAGGGTGTGTCCGGCGATGCGGCCGTCCTGCCGCTGCCGTCCGTGGAGGATCGCGAGATGCCGTTGCCCCCGTACAGCATCACCGTGTGGAGGAGGCGCCGTCATGGTTGAGTACGTCCCGGAACGCCGTTATGACACGGTGTTCTTCGACTTGTATGGCACGTTGGTGGACATCCGCACCGACGAGGAGTCGCCGGCCGCGTGGGAGGCGCTGCGCGAGATGCTGGAGGACCATTCCGGCGTGACGTTCCGCGACGCTGCCACGCTCAAGGCCCGGTTCGACGCGCTGACCTCGTTCGTGTGGGCGCGCGAGGTCGACCTGCGCGGCGGGAACGCCGAACCCGACCTGCTGCCCGTCTACGCGGCGTTGGCGGCGGAGGACACCGTCGTCGACCCCGACTTCAGGGACCCGCGGGCGGTTGCGATGGCCGACGTGGGCGACCTGACCAACATGGGGCCGATGGTGCTTCCCGTGGCCCTTCAGCTGGCCTGGACGTTCCGTCGCGCCAGCACCAGCCTGCTGCGCCTCTACCCGGGCGCCGCGGCCATGCTCGCGCGGCTGCGCGAGGCGGGCCTCACGGTGGTGCTCGTCAGCAACGCGCAATCGGGCTACACGCGGCCGGAACTGCGTGGGCTGGATTTGGAGCCGCTGTTCGACAACATCGTCATCTCCAGCGAGGTGGGCGTGCGCAAGCCGTCGCCGCGCATCTACCGCATCGCGCTGGATGGGGTCCTGGCCGACCCGGGCCGCACGGTGATGGTCGGCAACGACGAGCGGGCGGACATCCTCGGCGCGAAGGGCGCAGGCATCGACGGTGTCTACCTGCGCACCGCGATCTCCCCGCAGAACGATCCGCAGGCCAGCGCGCACGCCGTCCTCTCCCTGGACGGCCCCGATTATGCTGGGCTCATGAAGTACCTGGGCGTCTGAACGCCCGGGCCATGCCGGCCGGACGGGCGATGCCGGAAGGCGCACGAACGCAACGGAGGAACGATGAACGACATCGAAATGGAACGGCAGCGCAAGCAGGCCGCGGGCGGCAGGCGCCGCAAGGGCCTGTCCGTGTTCCGGCTCAAGACAATCGCCGCGGTGTTCATGGCCCTGTCTGTCGCCTCCACCACGCTCGTGCCGCTGCTGGTCGGCCCGCCCACGGCGGACAACATGACCGGCCTGACCGTGGCCGTGGTGTGCGAGGTGGCCTCCTGGTGCGCGGTGCCGATCTACGCGTGGCTGCTGGTGAACGGCCTGAACCACACGCGAAGCGTCCCCCGCTATGCGCTGCGGCTGCTCGTCCTGGCCGTGGTGTGCGAGGCGCCGTACATGCGCCTCATGACCGGGCATTGGTTCGACATGCGCGCCCACAACCCGGTGTGGGGCCTGCTGGTCGCGCTCGTGGTGCTCGTGGCCGCCGATTGGATCGCGAAGCGGTACGCGGGCGCGCCGCGCGTGCTGCTCACCGTGGCGGTGGTCGCGGCCGGCGTGCTGTGGGATCTGCTGCTGCGCGTGGGCGTGAGCCAGCAGGTCATGTACACGGGCGTGCTCACCCTGGCGTTCGCGCTGGTGTTCCACTACCTCGGCGCGCATGAGAACACGATGATGTTCACCGCCGGCCTGCTGGGTGCGGTGATGTGCATCACGCCGGGCGTGGGTGTGGCGTTCCTGCACTACCGCAACGACGAGCCCGGCTGGCGTCACGCGTGGACGAAGTGGGTGTTCTACGCGCTCTACCCGGTCATGCTGTTCGCCGGCTGCCTGATGCTGGGCTGACGGGTGGGCCGCCCGTCCCGCGGCTAGTCCTCCACCGGGGCGTCGGAGCCGCGCAGGATCAGCTGCGCCTCCACCACTTCGTGCGGCTTGAGCAGCGACTTGCCCTCGATGAGCTTCAGCGCCTTGACGGCGGCGGAACGGCCCATCGCATACGGGTCCTGACGCATGGTGGTGAGGTTGATGGTGTCCGCGTAGGGGCTGTCGTCGAAGCCGACGATCGAATAGTCGCGCGGCGTGCGGTGCCCGTAGCGGCCGAGCTTGATGACGAGCGGAATGGCCATCATGTCCATCTGGCAGCAGATCGCGTCCGGGAACTCGTCCAGCGCGAGCAGCGCGGAGAGCGCGGAGTCGGCGAATGCCGGGCCGCGCGGCACGGACAGCACGCGCCAGTCGAGGTCCATGTTGCCTTTCTCCTGCGCGTTCCGGCAGGCGCGGATGAAGCCGCGGGCGCGCGCGTCGATGGAGGAGTCGAGCAGGGCGGCCTCGGAGCATGGGTAGACGATGCGTTTGTGGCCCAGGTTGATGAGATGCTGGGTGGCGGTGAACATGCCCTTCTCGTCGTCGATGCTGATGGTCGCGTCGAAGCCGTCCGCGGAGGGCGTGTTGATGCCGATGATCGGCACGTGGATGCGTTTGAGCTGCTCCACCTCGTGCGGGTCGATGGCGAACGAGGCCACGAACACGGCGTCCACGTTGCGGCGGATGGGCAGGTCGCCGAAGAACTCGCGGCGGTTGGCCTCGGTGTCGATGTGCTGGAAGAGGGAGATGTCGTAGCCGGCGGGGTGCATGACCGATTCGATGCCGGCGAACGTCTGCGTGTTGAACCAGCTGGTGATCTCCTCGTTCATGAGCATGGCCACGCGGTTGGTGCGCCCGGATTTGAGCGCGGTGGCGGAACGGGAGATGTTGAAGTCGAGGCGGTCGGCCACTTCGAGCACCTTGGCGCGGGTCTTCGCGGAGACGAGCTCCGGACGGGTGAAGGCGCGGGACACCGTGGAGATGGAGACGCCGGCTTCACCCGCCACCTCGTGGATGTCTGACTTGGCCATGGTGCTCCTCCTTGCCGTGTGGTGCGTGCCGTCGCGTGGTCCGTCCGCCGGCGCGTGCGGTTGCGCCGTGCCGTTCCGGCCGTCTCGTCCGTGTCGCCCGTACCTGTGGGGCGATGATACTTCGGTGTGTCGTCGGATGACACGACCCTCATACGCTGCAAACGTTCGCGAAACGTCGCGGGTCGGATTGTCAAGCATGTTACAGTGAGTACTGCACATTGCTGCAAACGTATGCACTCGATGGGGAGACCAATGGAGATACATCGGCCGCATCCGCGGCAGGCATACGTGTCACCGAACACCAGGGAAGGAAGGACCTCGCCGATGAGGGACAGGAAGCACACGGGGACGGGAGGATCCGTCCCCATCGTCCGAAGACTGGTCGCGGCAGGCGCGGCGGTGGCGACGCTCGCCGCCGCGCTGACGGCCACGCCGGCCGCGCTCGCGGCCGCGGACACGACGGGCGCGGCGCAGACCGTCGCGCAATCGCAGACCACCACGCAAACCGTCGCACAGACCGCCGCACGATCGGACGCCCACAGCGACGTCATCGCCATCGCGTTCCAGAACAACTGGAACTCCGTCGCCGCCGAATGCACGCAGACCTACGGGCCGGAAGGCGTGGGCTACGTGCAGGTCTCGCCGCCCATGGAAAGCATCAAGGGCACCGCCTGGTGGACCTCCTACCAGCCGGTGAGCTACAAGCTCGACTCCAAACTCGGCACCGAAGCCGAATTCCAGAACATGATCAAGGTGTGCAACGCGGCCGGCGTCGAGATCATCGCCGACGCGGTCATCAACCACACCAGCGGCGCCGACCAGGGCACCGGCACCGGCGTGGCCGGCAGCACCTACGACGGCGATGGAAACTTCCCCGCGATCCCGTACACCAAGGAGAACTTCCACAGCTGCATCAAGAACATCGGCGACTACACCAACGCCGACGAAGTGCAGAACTGCCGCCTGACCAGCCTCCAGGACCTCGACACCAGCCAGGAGTACGTGCAGGACAAGCTCGCCGACTACATGAACCACCTGCTCGAACTCGGCGTGTACGGGTTCCGCGTGGACGCGGTCAAGCACATCGCCAACGCGGACGTGAAGGCCATCAAGGCCAAGCTCGCCGAGAAGTCCGGGCGTGACGCGGACAGCATCTTCTTCGAACAGGAGGTCATCGGCAACGCGAGCGAGGCCGCCGCCATCCAGCCCATCAACTACGTGGGCAACGGCAAGGTCTCCGAATTCAACTACAACGCGCACCTGTCCGCCGCGTTCGCCACCGACATCACCAGCGAGACCAAGGGCCTCGGCAAGATCGGCGGCGACGGGTGGCTCGACTCCAGCCAGGCCGCCGTCTGGGTGACCAACTGGGACACCGAACGCAACTCGTCCGCCCTCACCTACAGGAAGGGCTCGAAGTACCTGCTCGCCAACGCGTTCATGCTCGCGTACGACTACGGCCAGCCGCACATCTACTCCGGCTACTACTTCGACAACAACGACGACGGCGCGCCCGGCGCCACCGACACGTCCGTGCCGGACGTGACCTGCCCCACCGACGGCTCCATGACCGCCGGCACCTGGCAGTGCACCCAGCGCTGGACCGCCGTCCGCGGCATGATCGGCTTCCACAACGCCGTCTCCGGCACCAAGGTGACCGACTGGAAGGCGTACGACGCGAACGTGCTCGGCTTCGGCCGCGGCACGAAGGGCTACCTCGCCATCAACAACAGCGCGAAGGCGTCCAAGCAGACCTTCCGCACCTCGCTGCCCGCCGGCGAATACTGCAACGTGTACGCCGTCGGCGACTGCTCGCAGACCGTCACCGTGAAGGCCGACGGCACGTTCGAGGCGACCATCGCCGCGAACTCCGCCATCGCCATTCACGTGGGCGCCACCCCGTCCACCTGGACCGGCACCGCCAAGTCCGACCCCACCGACCCGGACCTGACCGTCAACGACGCGGCCGTCACCGCGGCCACCGACACCAGCCGCACCATCTACTACAAGCTGCCCGCAGGCTGGAAGCAGGCCTACCTGCACTACGGCATCGGCGAGAACTGGGCCGAACAGGGCCACGAACCCATGCAGGACGCCGGCGACGGCTGGGTGAAGCTCACCGTCGACCCGAAGGGCCAGTCGTTCGAATACGTGTTCACCGACGACAACGGCAACTGGGACAACCCGAACGGCGGCGGCAACTACACCGCCAAGGGCCACTGGACGGCCGTCGCCGACCATGAGGCCAGCGCCGGCGTGCCGGAAGACCTCAACGCCTACCAGCCGAAGACCAAGGTCGTCGTCCACTACAAGGCGGCGGACGGCGACGCCGTCGCCGACCGCGGCGTGTATATGTGGGGCGCCGACAAGGACGGCAAGACGCTCGACGGCGCCTGGCACGCGTTCACCGGCACCGACTCCTACGGCCAGGTGTTCGAAACCACTGTGGACGGCGCGTACGAGGCCGGCAAGATCGGCGTCATCGTCACCACCGAGAACTGGAACAAGGTCGGCGGCGACCGCATGATCGACGGCTCCAACGGCACCGCCGAGATCTGGGTGGACGGCTCCCAGCCGGACACCACCCTCACCGCCGCGCCCGACGGCTACCGGAAGACCGCCGACGTCATCGACGTGACCATCCACTACCACCGCCTCTCCGACGACTACGCCACCGACGACGGCCTGAAGGCGTGGGACATCTGGGGTTGGGCCGACGGCGTCAACGGCGCCGCATACCCGTTCTCCTCCCACGACGACTACGGCCTCATCGCCAAGTACACCCTCAAGGGCAGCGCCATGGGCACGCCGCAGTTCATCGTGCGCTACGGCGGCGACGGCTGGGAGGCCAAGGACCCGGACGCCGCCGACCGCACCATCCCGCAGTCCGCGATCACGGTGAACACGGACGGCACCGCCTCCGCGGAGATCTGGCTCGTGCAGGGCGACGCCACCGTCTACACCAACGGCACGCTGTACAACGCCGCCGGCACCATCGTGTCCGCGCAGATGAGCGACTTCACCACCATCACCGCCAAACTCAACAAGACCATCCCCGCCGAAGGCCTCGCCGACAAGGTGACCCTCGACGGCGCGGCCATCAAGGGCGTGAAGGCGGACGGCGCCACCGTCACCATCACCGTCGACGGCGAACTGGACGTCACCAAGACGTACACGCTCGCCATCGAAGGCTTCGGCAAGCAGACCGTGACCCTCGGCGCCGTCGTGCGCTCCGACGCGTTCGACCGGAAGTACGCGTACGACGGCGACGACCTCGGCGCGACCTACACGGCCGGCAAGACCACGTTCAAGCTGTGGGCGCCGACCGCCACCGCGGTGACGCTGCGCATGTACCGGTCCGTCGACCCCTCGTCCGACGTCGTCAACGTGCGCCAGTCGCTCGACAAGGCCGGCGACAAGGGCGTGTGGACGTTCGCCGTCGACGGCGACATGGCCGGCTACGCGTACGACTACGAACTCACGTTCGCCGACGGCACCGTCAACGTGTCCGCCGACCCGTACGCCACCGCCGCCGTGGCCAACGGCTCGCGCTCCGTCGTCCTCTCCGGCAAGGAGCAGGGCAATGCGGGCAAGCGCATGAAGTCGTTCGGCGACCCCACCAACGCGATCGTCACCGAGGCGAACGTGCGCGACATGACCATCTCGCCCACCTCCGGCGTAAGCGAGCAGAACCGCGGCAAGTACCTCGGCTTCGTCGAGGAGGGCACCACGGTGAACGGCGCGAAGGGCGCGGCCGCCACCGGCGTCGACTACCTCAAGAGCCTCGGCGTGACGCACGTGCAGATCATGCCCGTCTACGACTACGGCTCCGTGGACGAGACCGGCGACCTGTCCTACAACGCCCAGGGCGCGCAGAACTGGGGCTACGACCCGGTCAACTACAACGTGCCCGAAGGCTCCTACTCCTCCGACCCGAGCGACCCCTCCGCCCGCGTCAAGGAGATGAAGCAGATGGTCAAGGGGCTGCATAAGAACGGCCTGTACGTGGTGATGGACGTGGTGTACAACCACGTGTACAACGCCTCCACGCACGCGTTCAACCAGACCGTGCCCGGCTACTACTTCCGCTACGACGCCAACGGCAACCTGCTGAGCAACTCCGGCTGCGGCAACGACGTGGCGTCCGAACGCGCCATGGCCCGCAAGTATATCGTCGACTCGGTCACGTACTGGGCGAAGGAGTACAACGTGGACGGCTTCCGCTTCGACCTCATGGGCCTGCTCGACCAGACCACGATGAAGGAGGTGCGCGCCGCGCTCGACAAGATCGATCCCGGCATCCTCGTCATCGGTGAAGGCTGGGACATGACCGACGCGCTCGGCGACCAGGAGACCACGCAGGCGCACGCCGCCAACGTGCCCGGCGTCGCGTTCTTCAACGACTCCATCCGCGACGCCATCAAGGGCAGCGTGTTCTCCGACGGCGACACCGGCTTCATCACCGGCAAGGGCGGCCAGGAGGGGCTCATCGCCTCCAACGTGCTCGGCTGCCCCAACGGCAAGTCCGGCATCGGCGGCGGCGCATGGTGCGGCAACGCCGACTACGCGAACGCCGGCCAGGTGGTGCAGTACGTGGAGATCCACGACAACCTCACCCTGTACGACAAGCTCGTCAAGAGCGCGCCGAACGACTCCGAGGAGACGCGCCTCGCCCGCGCCAAGCTCGCCGACTCGCTCATCCTCCTCTCCCAGGGCGTGACCGACATGCAGTTCGGTCAGGAGTTCCTGCGCACCAAGGGCGGCGACGGCAACAGCTACAACGCCGGCGACGCGGTGAACGCCATCGACTGGAACCGCGTGGTGGAACAGGCCGACTCCGTCGACTACGTGCGCGGGCTCATCGCCCTGCGCAAGGCCATCGGCGCGCTCCACCTGAGCGACTACGCCGACATCGCCAAGAACATGACGGTCATCGCCCAGTCCGACGGCGTCGTCGCCTACCGTCTCACCGACGGCAAGGACACGTACGTGGTGGCGTTTAACGCCAACGGCTCCGCCGCGCGTGTGACCGGCGTGGACGCCGGCGAGTACACCGTGCTCGCCGCAGGCGGCAAGATCGCGGCTTCCGGCGTGGCCTCGGGCAAGGGCCTCGGCACGGTCGCCGTGGGCGACGACGGCCTCGAGGCCGGCGCGCTGTCCGCCACCGTCGTCAAGGCCGGCGTGAGCGACGGGTCCGGTGACAACGGTTCCGGTGACGGCGACAAGGGCGACGGCGACAACTCCGGCGACAAGGGCGACGGTTCCGACGGTTCCGGCGATGGTTCCGGCGACGGCTCCGACAAGGGCGACGCCGGCAAGCCATCCGATGGCAAGCCGTCCGCCGACGGCAAGTCCGACGGCAAGCCGGAAGGCCTGTCCAGGACCGGCGCGTCCGTGGCCGGCGCGGCGGCGGTCGTCACGATCGCGCTCGCCATCGGCGGCGTCACGCTCGTGCTGCGTCGTCGCGGCCTGCGCGACTGACGGCTACGGGCCCGTCGGCTGACGTTCCGATCGCACGGCCGACGGGCCGTACGCCCACCTGTTCCGCCGGTCTCCGGCGCCGCCGAGGCGGCATCCGGGGTCGGCGGAACCCTGCTTTCAAAACCTGAGCGACATTCGCTCAGGTTTTTGTGTCGAAAGTGGGAATAAACCTTGCATGTCGGAAGTTGAGTGGTGTAGGCTCAAGTTCTGGAAGGTCCGAGAGACGGTCCCACCGGAACCCGGGCGAAGAACGTAAGAACGAACAACAACAAAGGAGCACACATTATGGCACGTGCAGTCGGTATCGATCTGGGAACCACGAATTCCTGCATCGCCACCCTTGAGGGCGGCGAGCCCACCGTCATCGTCAACGCCGAAGGCGCCCGCACCACGCCGTCCGTGGTGGCGTTCAGCAAGTCCGGCGAGATCCTCGTCGGCGAGGTGGCCAAGCGTCAGGCCGTCACCAACGTCGACCGCACCATCTCCTCCGTCAAGCGTCACATGGGCACCGATTGGACCGTCGAGATCGACGGCAAGAAGTGGACCCCGCAGGAGATCTCCGCGCAGATCCTCATGAAGCTCAAGAGGGACGCCGAGGCTTACCTCGGCGAGCCCGTCACCGACGCCGTCATCACCTGCCCGGCGTACTTCAACGACGCCCAGCGCCAGGCCACCAAGGACGCCGGCAAGATCGCCGGCCTGAACGTCCTGCGCATCATCAACGAGCCGACCGCGGCCGCGCTGGCCTACGGTCTGGAGAAGGGCAAGGAGGACGAGCGCATCCTGGTCTTCGACCTCGGCGGCGGCACCTTCGATGTGTCCCTGCTGGAGATCGGCAAGGACGACGACGGCTTCTCCACCATCCAGGTGCAGGCCACCAACGGTGACAACCACCTGGGCGGCGACGATTGGGACCAGAAGATCATCGATTGGCTGGTCTCCGAAGTCAAGAACAAGTACGGCGTGGACCTCAGCAAGGACAAGATCGCCCTGCAGCGTCTGAAGGAAGCCGCGGAGCAGGCCAAGAAGGAGCTGTCCTCCTCGACCAGCACCTCCATCTCCATGCAGTACCTGGCCATGACGCCCGACGGCACCCCGGTGCACCTGGACGAAACCCTGACCCGTGCGCACTTCGAGGAAATGACCTCCGACCTGCTCGGCCGCTGCCGCACCCCGTTCAACAACGTGCTGCGCGACGCGAACATCTCCGTGGGCCAGATCGACCACGTGGTGCTCGTCGGCGGCTCCACCCGTATGCCGGCCGTCAAGGAGCTTGTCAAGGAGCTCACCGGCGGCAAGGAGGCGAACCAGTCCGTCAACCCGGATGAGGTCGTGGCCGTCGGCGCCGCCGTGCAGTCCGGCGTCATCAAGGGCGACCGCAAGGACGTCCTGCTCATCGACGTGACCCCGCTGTCCCTCGGCATCGAGACCAAGGGCGGCATCATGACCAAGCTCATCGACCGCAACACCGCCATCCCGACCAAGCGTTCCGAGGTGTTCTCCACCGCCGAGGACAACCAGCCGTCCGTGCTCATCCAGGTCTACCAGGGCGAGCGTGAGTTCGCCCGCGACAACAAGCCGCTGGGCACCTTCGAGCTGACCGGCATCGCGCCGGCCCCGCGTGGCGTCCCGCAGATCGAGGTCACCTTCGACATCGACGCCAACGGCATCGTGCATGTGTCCGCCAAGGACAAGGGCACCGGCAAGGAGCAGTCGATGACCATCACTGGCGGTTCCGGTCTGCCGAAGGACGAGATCGACCGCATGGTCAAGGAGGCCGAAGCCCACGAGGCCGAGGACAAGAAGCGCAAGGAGGAGGCCGAGACCCGCAATCAGGCCGAGGCGTTCGCCTACCAGACCGAGAAGCTCGTCAACGACAACAAGGACAAGCTCTCCGACGACGTCGCCAACGAGGTCACTGAGAAGGTCAACGCCCTCAAGGAAGCCCTCAAGGGCGACGACATCGAGAAGGTCAAGACCGCGCAGAGCGAGCTCATGACCTCCGCCCAGAAGATCGGCCAGGCCCTCTACGCCCAGCAGGGCGCCGAAGGCGCGGCCGGTGCCGCGGGCGCCGCGGGCGCCGCGTCCGGTTCCGCCTCCAACGGCGGCGACGACGACGTGGTGGACGCCGAAGTCGTGGACGACGACGACAAGGACAACAAGTAAGGTCCCGTCCGATGGCTGAGTTCAACAAGGACGACTACCTGAACGACCTGCCGGATCCGGACGACGCGAAGAACGCCGCGTCGTCGGCTCCGGCCGACACCCCCGCCGACGCGGCCGCCGCCCAGAGCGGCGCCGCCCCGGCGGGCGATGCCGCCAAGACGGACGCGTCGAAGGCCGACGCATCGAAGACCGAAGGCAAGGCCGACGACGCCAAGGCCGAAACCGCTTCCGCGGACGACGCGAAGGACGGTGACAAGGCCGAAGGCGACACCCTGACCCCGCTGGGCCAGGCCAAGAAGGAGGCCGCCGAATACCTCGAGGCGCTGCAGCGCGAGCGCGCGGAGTTCATCAACTACCGCAACCGCGCCAAGAAGGAGCAGGAACGCTTCCGCCAGCACGGCATCATCGACGTGCTCACCGCACTGCTGCCCGCGCTCGACGACATCGACCGCATCCGCGCCAACAGCGAGATGGACGACTCCTTCAAGGCCGTCGCCGCGAAGATCGACAAGGCGTTCGAGAAGTTCGGCGTCGAGAAGTTCGGCGAGGCCGGCGAGGAATTCGACCCGACCAAGCACGACGCCATCCTCCACAAGCCCGACGCCGCTGCCGAGAAGGACACCGTCGACACCGTGGTGGAGGCCGGCTACCGCATCGGCGACCGCGTGATCCGCGCCGCCCGCGTCGTCGTCGCCTCACCGCAGCACTGATCCGACACCAATCATCCGGCTCCCCTCCAACCAGGGGAGCCGACGCATACATGACAGACTTCGTACACACGAAACACGCACACAACACGCACACACGAAAGGAGACATGAATGGCTGAGAACGAATGGCTGAGCAAAGACTTCTACAAAGTCCTTGGTGTCTCCAAGGACGCCACCGACGCCGACATCACCAAGGCGTACCGCAAGCTGGCGCGCAAATACCACCCGGACCTCAACAAGACCAAGGAGGCCGAAGAGAAGTTCAAGGACATCTCCGAAGCCTACGACGTGCTGAGCAACAAGGACCAGCGCCAGAAGTACGATGCGATCCGTCAGTTCGGCATGGGCGGGGCCCGCTTCGCCGGAGGCTCCGGCCAAGGCGGCTTCGACGCCTCCGGATTCTCCGACATCTTCGGCTCCATGTTCGGCGCCGGAGCCGGTGCCGGCATGGGCGGCAACGGCTCGCGCATCCGCTTCTCCACGGCCGGCGGCGGCAACCCGAACCTCAACGACATCTTCTCGATGTTCGGCGGCGCGGCCGGCGCCGGCGCGGGCACCCAGGGCGGCTCGCCCTACGGCAACGCGGGCGGCTACTCCTACGAGGAGCCGCCGCAGCCCCAGAAGGGCAAGGACCGCAACTCCAAGGTCAGCCTGAGCCTGCGCCAGGCCGCCAAGGGAGCCACCGTGTCCCTGTCCGTGGACGGCTCGAAGTTCAAGACCCACATCCCCGCGGGCATGCGCGACGGGCAGAAGATCCGCCTCGCCGGCAAGGGCCACGCGGGCCTCAACGGCGGCAAGCACGGCGACCTGTACCTGCAGGTCAGCGTGAAGCCGGACCCGGTGTTCACCATGCGCGGGCATGACCTCGTGATGGACCTGCCCGTCACCGTGGGCCAGGCCGTGACCGGCGCCAAGGTCGAGGCGAAGGACATCGACGGCGAACCCGTCACCTTCAAGGTGCCCGCCGGCTCGTCCAGCGGCACCGAAGTGAAGGTCGCCGGCAAGGGCGTGCAGTCCGGCAACACGCCGGGCGACCTCATCGGCCGCGTGATGATTCAGGTGCCCGCCAAGCCGGGCCTCGGCGTCAAGCACGCCGCTAAGGAGTTCGACAAGGCCGCAGGCGACTATCTGAACGCCTGAACCGTCGAACGCCGGTCCACACCGACATGCCCGGCCGGTCCATCCCGTGGTGCGGATGGGCCGGCCGCGGTCATGCCGGTTCCCGCCCTGTTGCTTGCAGGGTTTGCGGCATGCGCCCGGCATGCCGCCGCATATACGTACGCATACACGTAGAACGCACCACACGCTTCAAGGAGGTGAACGATGGCGAGAATCGCACGCCAGACGCGCCAGCTGTACGCGATGTGCGCGGCCGCGATCGTGCTCGGACGCGCCGACCTCGACGGCGCCGATGACGCCGGATTCGACCTCGAACTCGCCGTCTTCACCGTGGGCCAGGCCGCCGAACTCGCCGGCATCCACCCGCAGACCCTGCGCCAATACGACCGCATCGGACTCGTCGTGCCGCAACGCACCGAAGGCGGCGCGCGGCGCTACAGCCTGCGCGACATCGACCGCCTCGTCCAGGCGCAACGGCTCAGTCAGGACGAAGGCATCGGCATTGCCGGCGTGGTCCGCATCCTCTCCCTGCAGGAGGAGAACCGGCAGCTGCGGCGTCAGGTCAGGCGATTGCAGTCGGCCGGGACGGAAAGCGTGTTCGCCGCCGGACGCGACGGCGACATCGTCGAAATGCAACGCTCCAACAGCGCACGCATGTGGCGTCGCGCCATCCGCACCCAGCTGCGGGAGCTGCCGGGCGGCAGCCAGTCGTACGCTGCCGGACACGGCGGACGCGACGGACGTGGCGGATACGACGGACGCGACGGCGCGGGATACCGCGGCGACGACCCGGACGCCAAATCGCTCGTCCTGTGGCGGTGACGCCGCGGACGCGACGTGGCGGCCCACGTACGTGACGCACGACTCTGTACGGTCGTGACATCGCCGTGTCCGATTCCGCGATTCCCCACGCCGTGTCCGTCGTACCCGTTTGGTGAGATGATGGCGGAAGCCATGCGCGATCGGAGCGCATCGCAAGGCGGGAGACCGCATTGCGGGCGGTCGGATCGCCGACGCACACGCGCATCGCACGACGGACGGAGGAAACATGCAGGTCAAAGCCGTGTTCTGGGATCTCGACGGCACGCTCATCGATTCCGAACCCCTCTGGCATGACGGCGAAATCGAGATCGCCGAAGCCAACAACGGACACTGGACCGAGGAACTCGGCTGGGAATGCTCCGGCACCCCCGTGCCCGACGTGGCCCGCAAGATGATCGAACACGGATGCACGTTGAGCGTCGAAGCGATTGACAAGCAGCTCAAGCAGTACGTGTTCGACCACGAAAAGGCGCACATGCCGTGGATCCCCGGCGTGCTCGACACCCTGCGCTCCCTCAAGGAGGCCGGCGTGCCGTCCGTGCTCGTCAGCACCTCGCCGCGCCCGATTGTGGAGAACGTGCTCGACGCAGCCCCCGGCCTGTTCGCCGGATACGTGTGCGGCGACGACGACGCCAAGCACAAGCCCTCGCCCGAACCTTACCTGCTCGCCGCATCCAAGCTCGGCATCGCACGCGAGGACATGGCCAGGTGCGTGGTGTTCGAGGACACGCTCGTGGGCCTCACCGCGGGCGCAGCGTCCGGCGCCACGCTCATCGCGCAGACCTGCACCATCCGCACCGACACGTCGCAGGGGCCGCAGTTCAAGTCCATCGACGGTTACGAAGGCGTCGACGCGGAGGCCGTCGACGGGTTCGTACGCGAACGTCTCGCAAGCGACGGCGAGTGAGGCTGGCCGGGGCGGATCGCGGACGGGCGGATCGTGGACGGGCGGTGACGCCGCGCGCACGCGTGCGTGTGTGTCGTGCGTACGTGCGGCGTGTGTGCGGTGTGTGCGGTGTGTGCGGCGTGTGCGTGGTCGTCGGTCTTCGCGATTCCTTCGCTTCCCGGTGATTTTTCCTAGTGGTTTCTTATGGGGGCTGCTGGTATCGTGATGGACGGTCCGCATGCCGACGTCCGCCCGCCGTCCACCTGACCGGCGCCCCGGCGGCCAGACGGCGATCGGCGGCCCGCCCCACGGGCTCAGGCCTTGGCGGCATGAACCATCGCTGAACAGGAATCACACAGGAAAACATGGGTTTCGTACATTTCATCATCGAACTGCTCAAGGATCCGCGCGCGGCCATCGCCAGCTGGATCGCCATGGGCGTGGCCCCCACGCTCGGCTTCATCTTCCTCATCATCTTCATCGAGACGGGCGTGGTGTTCTTCCCGTTCCTTCCCGGTGACTCCCTGCTGTTCGCCGCCGGCGTGTTCGCCGCGCCCGACGCGCAGACCGGCCAGGTGGCCCTGCCGCTGCACTTCCTGCTGCCCGTGGTGTGGTGCGCGCCGATCATCGGCGACCAGTGCAACTACTTCATCGGCCACTTCTTCGGCCGTCGCATCATCGAATCCGGCAAGGTCAAGGCCATGACGCCCGAGCGCATCGCCAAGACCGAAGCGATGATCGAGAAGTGGGGCCCGCTCGCCGTGTTCCTCGGCCGATTCTTCCCGTTCATCCGCACGTTCATGCCGTTCATCTCCGGCATCTCCGGCATGCGCTGGAGGCGGTTCACGCCGTTCTCCGTGCTCGGCGGCTTCATCTGGTCGTCCCTGTTCACGCTGCTCGGCTACTTCTTCGGCAACATCCCCGCCGTGCAGCAGCACTTCGAGCTCGTCATCGTGCTCATCCTGCTGGTCTCGCTGATTCCGACCATCGTGGGCCTCGTCAAGGCCAAGTTCGGCAAGAAGAAGCCGGCCGAGGCCGAAGCCGCGGAGTGAGTATGGGGCGAGTGTGGCGCGCGTGGCACGAGTGCTGGGGCGTCTCGTGAGTGTGTGACGGCCGTGGCACGAGTGCTGGGCGTTTCGTGACATTCAAGGCCCGACCCTTTGGGGTCGGGCCTTTGTCGTACTCGCGGTTGTGTTCGCGCCGGGGCGCGCCGGATCGTGCCGGGGCGGAGGGGCGGAGGAGTGGGCCGGGCTGTCTCCATCCATGCCGGGACGGAGGAGTGGACCGGGCTGTCCCCGGTCGCGCCGCCCCCCCTCGATTCGGATTTCTGTAGTTGGAGAATTCGGATTTTGGTAGTTGAGATTTTCGGATTATTGTAGTTGGAGAATTCGGATTTTGGTAGTTGAGATTTTCGGATTATTGCAGTCGTGAGATCCGGGCGTCGAGGAAGGGGCAGGAATCATGGTCATACCCGAGTCTGCGGGAAGTGGAACGCCGATAGGAGAGAAGACCGCGGGTCGGCCGGAGGGCATCAGGCCTGCCGGATACCGTCCCCGCATCGTCGATGAGCAGATCGAACGATACATGCGCATCTTCGGCGCGGTCGAAATCGCCGGTACCAAATGGTGCGGCAAGACCTGGTCCGCGCGTGCGCATGGTGCCAGCATCACCTACGTCGATCGCAACAACAATCTGGCCGTGGCCAAGGCCGACCCGTCGCTGATGCTGATTGGCGACCGCCCGCACGTCATCGATGAGTGGCAACTCGCGCCGGGCATCTGGGATGAGGTCCGTCATGGCGTCGACGACGAGCCTGGAGAGAAGGGGCGGTGGCTGCTCACCGGCTCATCCACGCCGCTCAAGCAGGAGATGCCGCAGCACAGCGGTGCGGGGCGAATCGGACGCATCCGAATGAATCCGATGACTTTGGCGGAATCGGGCATCTCCAACGGCGCGGTCAGCCTTGCGGCCTTGTTCGACCACCGTTTCGCGTCGGCGCGTTGCGAGACCGATACGCGTACGTTGCTGGATGCCGTGTGCCGTGGGGGATGGCCCGAAGCGGAGGCTATGCCCGTCGCCGACGCGCAGATCCTGATTCGCGAATATGTGCGGCTGACGTTGTCGGAGGGGGTTGCGAAGCAGGGAAGGAATCCGGATGTCGCGCGTCGGCTGCTGGACTCGCTCGCCCGCAACATCAGTCAGGCGGTCACGTTCAAGACATTGCGCAAGGATATGTATGGGGCGGAAGAAAACCTCGACGATTTCGTATCCGAACGCACGGTGTCGGAATACGTGGCGATGTTCGAGAACATGTTCGTCATCGACCCGGTGCGAGGATGGGTGCCTCCGGCGCGTGACCCCAAGCGGCTGCAGACCAAACCGCGCCGGTATTTCGCCGATCCGTCCATCGCGGCCGCCGTTCTCGGCGTCGGTCCCGCCGCGCTGCTCGATGACTGGCAGACGTTCGGTCTGCTCTTCGAAAACCTGTGCGTACGCGATCTGCTGGTCTACGCCCGCGCTCTGCCCGACATCGGCATGGAACCGGTGCGGTACTACCATGACGATTCCGGATTGGAATGCGACGTCATCATCGAACTGGCTGATGGGCGATGGGCGGGAGTCGAAATCAAAGCAAGTGAGGACAAGGTGCCTGCGGCCGCGGCGAATCTGAACCGCATGCGTGAGAAACTGCTGCGCAATCCCGGGGCCAGGACGCGCGAGCCGGAGTTCCTGGCTGTTCTCGTCGGCGTGGGGGAGTTCGCCTATCGTCGGGAGGACGGCATCTACGTGATACCCGTTGCCACATTGGGACGATGATGGCGGCCGTGCCGAAGCCGGCGAGATGGTGCTGGTGCTGGTGGTGCTGGTGCCGTCGTTATCGGTGATGACATCGTCCATGTGGGCAAATTCTCCGTGTGTCGAGTTGCGGGATTGTGAAAAACGACTATTATCAAACGAGTTGTCCTGCAGAGCAAGACAACAAACCAAGGGGCTGTAGCTCAGTTGGTAGAGCGCTTCGTTCGCATCGAAGAGGTCGTGGTTTCGATTACCATCAGCTCCACAAACCCTCCGGAATTCCACCTCCGGAGGGTTTTTCTTTTTCCGCTTGGCCGTCAGAGCGGCTGGCGGGTCCTCGCGGCTGCTGCTCGGCCAAGTCTGCGAACGGTCCGCTGGTACATCACAGCACAGCCCATCATTGGGGTGTTGTGTACCGCGGACTCGTGGCCCCGGAGTGTGGATTGTGCTTGTTCTTGCGTTCCGGCCCATGACCTGTTGGCCCGGAGTGCGTGAGGGGTGTTGTGTTGCGTTCCGGTGTCACGATTCGTGGCCCCGGAGCACGGAATCGGGCTTCGTGTCAGTTCCGGACCAAGACCTGTTGGTCTGGAGCGTGTGAGTGGCTGATTTCCTCGTTCCGGGTGCATCGGTCTGTGTGGTATGTGGACCCGGAGTGTGGATTGTGCTTGTTCCTCCGTTCCGGCCCATGACCTGTTGGTCCGGAGTGTGTGAGGGGTGTTGTTCCGCGTTCCGGTGTCACGATTCGTGGCCCCGGAGCACGTGACGGGCGCGTTTCCTCATTCCGGCCCGGGAACCGGTGGTCCGGAGCGCGTCGGTGACCGGTTTCCTCGTTCCGGGTGCATCGGTCTGTGTGGTATGTGGACCCGGAGTGTGGATTGTGCTTGTTCTTGCGTTCCGGCCCATGGCCTGTTGGTCCGGAGCTCGTGAGGGGTGCTGTTCCCCGTTTCGGTGCCACAAATCCCATGGTGCGAAGTCTGGATGGAATCTGGAACATGTCCGCGGGCACATGCTGGACGTCGCATCAACCCGTGTCCCATGACTGCATAGCATGGGGACGCGGAAGGCACGATTCGAATCGCCGCCCCCAGACGCCCTCAGACGCTCCCAGACGCTCCAGACGTCCCAGGCGCGCCCAGACGCGCCGCTTGACAACCCCAAGGAAACCCGAGAACCCACCCATGCTGTTCCAATCCGGCGCGCTGCTGCTCGCCATCATCGGCCCGTACGCGCTCAAACATCTGCACATCTTCGGCGAACGCGACTACAAGGTGGCGCAGGGCCTTGTATTCAATCTCACGTTGCCGTGCGCGATCATCCTTTCGTTCGCCACGAACAAGCATGACATGCGCATGCTGTGGATCGTGCTGTTCGGCTTCTTCGCCTGTGCCATCCCGCTGTTCGTGGTCTACGCGGGCTCGCGCGGCGATGAGCGCAACTACCGCGCGTTCCAGATGCTCAATGCGTCCGGCTTGAATCTGGGCGCGTTCTGTCTGCCGGTGGTGCAGACGTTCATGGGTGCGTCCGCGGGCCTGCCGGTCATCATGTTGGATATCGGCAACGCCACGGTGGCGACGGCCGGTTCGCTCACCATCACGCGCACGCTGCTGCACATGGACGACAATTTCAAGAGTCTCCCGTTGAGTCTGCGTCTGCGCAACATCGCGCGTGATTTCCTTGGTTCCATCAGCTTCGACATCTACATGCTGATGCTCGTGTTCATGTTCCTGCATATCACCATTCCGCAGCCGATCGTCACGCTGATCACGCCGTTCGCCAATGCGAACGCGTTCTGTGCGATGGCGATGATCGGTCTGATGATGGAGGTTCCGGACAGCCGCAAGGACAGAGTGGAGCTCGCCAAAGTGATCGCCTGGCGTGCGTTGTTCGGTGTGCTGATTGCGCTCGCCGCGTGGTTCCTGCTGCCGTTCGACATGCGTATCCGTGAGATCATCGTCCTCGGCGCGTTCGCCCCGATCACGATCTTCTCCACGAAGTTCACGGATTCGCTGACCGGCAATGCGAAGCTCGCCGGCTTCTCCCTGACCGTCACGGCGGTCATCAGTCTCGTCGTGATGACCGCCTTGCACGCGCTGCTGCCCGGCGCGTAGCGACTAGTGTGGCGACTGGCGTGGTCGTCTATTCCAGCAGCCAGTCGATGATGTTGGCTTGTCTGATGCCGGCGTGGTCGTCCGTTCCGATGTGGTCCATGGTGAGTAGTGTTTTGGGATGGTTGTCGTCGATGGACTGTAGTGGTTTGAGTTCTCTGGAGAGCGTGGATTCGTCCATGACGGTCAGTGAGACTTGGTAATAGCGGTCACCTTGCGGGTCCGGTGTGTAGAAGTCCACTTCGGTGGTGCCTATTTTGCCGATATGTACGGTTCTGAAACGGCGGAGCAGTTCCAGATAGATGACGTTCTCGATGCGGTGGCCGAGGTCACCGCCGGTCTTGCCGAGGAACCAGAATCGGAACCCGGGGTCTCCCAGATAGTATTTCTCAAGGGTTTTCAGATAGTTCTTGCCTTTGATGTCGTATCTGTCGGCCCGGAACAGCAGGTAGTTTTCGCGTAGGGCCGCGATGTATTCGCCTACCGTTGTGGGGGAGACGCTGCGGTGGGTTTGTTTCATGGCGTCTGCGATGCCTTTCACGGAGGTGATGTTGCCGACGTTGTCCGCGAGGAATGAGGCGACTTCGTCGAATGCGATGGTGTCGATGCGTGGGTGGCGCTGTGCGATGTCCTTGACCAGGATGGTGTTGAACACGCCGCCCAGATAGTCGGCGATGTCCTGATCGTGGTCGAGCGTGGCCGCGTAGGGCAGTCCGCCGTACAGCAGGTATCGGTTGAAGGATTGTTCGGGGAGTTCCGTCTGGGGGCGGGTGCTGCGGTATTCCTTGAATGACAGGGGGAGCATGCGGAGTTCCACGTATCTGCCGGTGAGTCGTGTGGCCAGTTCGCTGGAGAGCAGGTCCGCGTTCGAGCCGGTGAGGTATAGGTCCACGTCGTCGCGTACGTAGAGGCCGTCGGCGGCGCGTTCGAATTCTCGTACGTGTTGGATTTCGTCCAGGAACACGTAGTTCATGGCGCCTGGCGTCAGCCGGGAGACGATGTAGTCGTAGAGGGGTTTTGCCTCGGTGGGGTAGTCGTCGTCCATGCTTTCGAAGTTGATGGCGATGATGCGATTCGAGTCCACTCCTTTGGTGAGGAGTCGTTCTCGGAAGAGTTTGAGCACGGTGGATTTACCGCAGCGGCGCAGTCCGGTGATGACTTTGATGACGTCTTTGTCTTGCCAGCGTTCCAGCCAGTCCATGTATGCCGGTCGTTCGATCATGATGTGGCTGTTCCTTCCCCTCTGGATGCCGTTTGCTGTTATCCTTGCAAAACCTATCAGTTTTCTGATAAGTATATAGGTTTTTATGAAGTTCTACCACTTTTTTGGTAGAACTTTTCGTTTTGCGGATTTGAATGCTGTGTTCTGGTAGAAATCGCTTTTTCGTGCGGGCATTGAGACGCCCATCGAGGCACACAACCGAGTCTGCTGGGCATGCTTGGCGTGGATGTCCGCTTCCAGACCATGCACGTGGGTGGGCAATTGTTGCGTGACGCCGTGTTGCGCTCGCTGAATGCCGCTGGGCCCATCGGCGCGCGTGCATTGTTGGTGGAGCCGGCTATGGACAGGTCCGTCGCGTTCTACGAACACTATGGGTTCCGTCATATCGCCGGATCCACGCGTATGTTCACGCCTCTGAATCTTCCCGCGTCGGCGCGGTAGGTGCGTGACTCGCGCCGGTCGTCGTCCGGCCGTGTGCGCGATGCGGGAATGCCCTACCCCCGTGCGAGAATCGGGGGAGTGTTTGGCGCGCGCGTCCGTCCGGATGGGGATGTGCGGTGCATGGTCTGTTGTGCGGTCCGATGCATGGTTCGGTGCGCGGTGAAAGGAATGGCGTGATGGCGAAGAGGATGACGGGTGCGATTGCGTTCGCCGCGTCGGTGGCGTTGGCCGCGGGGGTGTGCGTGGCGCCGGCGTCCGCGTTGGAGGACGTGGCGTTGGGCGGCGCGACGGGTGCGACGACGGGTATGACGTCCGATGCGTCCGCGTCCGCTTCCGCGGGCTCCCGTACGTCCGGTTCCGGCTTGTCCGCGTTCGCGGCCCAGCCGGTCGCCGCGTCGGACGCGACGGCGGCCGACGCGATGCCGGACAATCCTGACGCTGCCCTGCCGGACAAGGTCGCGTCGGACATCGCGGACGACGACACCGTGGTGTCGGAGTCGCATGCGTTGACCGACGACGGCGAGTTGAAGGACATTCAGACCGGTGAGACGGTGACCGACCCGCAGTTGGTGGGTACGTCCGGCGAGCAGCCGGATCCGTTGGCGAAGACCGACGGCGCGTCGTTCATTCCGGTCGACGCCGCGGAGGTGAAGGACAAGGTCGCCGCGAACGGCGGCGACGTGGAGGGCGATGCGTCCGCGTCCGGCGAGTCCGATGGTGCGTCCGATTCGTCCGACAAGTCCGATGACGCCGCGTCCGACCAGTCCGCGTCCGTCGCGCCGACCCGCGCCTCCGACACCGCCCGTGTGACGACGGCCGCGCTGCAGAACAACGAGTACGGCGCGTACTGGGGTTCGTACAACGGCACGCCCGCGTTCTTCAGCAAGGGCGGCACCCTGTTCGTCCAGCAGGCGAAGGGCGTGGTGGACGTGTCTGAATGGCAGGGCGACATCGACTGGCAGAAGGCGAAGAACGCCGGCGTGGAGGGCGCGATCATCCGCATCGGCTACGGCTGGGGCAACGGTCTTGACAAGAAGGCGCAACGCAACATCAACGAGTGCAAGCGTCTCGGCATCCCGTTCGGCGTCTACCTGTACTCGTACGCGTATGACGCGTCCACGGGCGCCAAGGAGGGTGCGAACGTGGCGAACCTGCTCAAGCAGGCGGGCGTGAACCCGGGCGACATGTCGTATCCCGTGTACTACGACCTGGAGGCGTGGTCGTGGACCGGACACGCGCACCCCACCAATCCGAGCGTGTACGAGGGCATCGTGAACGCGTGGTACACGCAGATGCGGAACGCCGGCTACACGAACCTGAGCGTCTACTCGTACACGAGCTATCTCGCCAACGAGCTCAACAGTTCCAGCATTCACGCGAAGACCCGCTGGGTGGCCCAGTACGGCGCCAGGATGCAGTACACGGCGTGGCCGTCCAACGACCGCGGCTGGCAGTACACCAGCTCCGGCACCATCAACGGCATCAGCGGCAAGGTCGACCTCAACGCGTTCGGATACAAGACGTACCAGGCCGCCACGGACGTGCGCACCTTGGATGCGATTGCCGTGCCGAACGGCACGTACTACATCAACTCCGCCAAGAAGAACTCGGCGGGCGTCGAGATCGCGGGCGGCAACACCGCGAACGGCGTGAAGACGCAGCTGTACGATGCCAACAGGACCAAGGCGCAGCAGTTCACGTTCACGAAGCAGTCGGACGGTAGCTACGTCATCAAGAACGTCGGTGCCGGCAGGGTGCTCGACGTCTCGGGCGGCAACGCCGGCAACAACGCGACCGTCCAACAGTACGACGCGAACGGCAGCGCGGCCCAACGCTGGTTCATCCGCGACTCCGGCGCCGGCTGGTACCTGCAGTCCGCGCTCGGCAACTGGGTGCTCGACATCGCCGGCGGCAACACCGCGAACGGCACCACGGTGGCCTTGTACGAGCCGAACGGCTCCGACGCGCAGAAGTTCTCGCTCGCGTCCGTCTCCGCTTCGACGCGCGTGCCCACGGGCACGTCCGTCCGGTTGCGTTCCGTGAAGAACACGACGTACGTCATCGACATGACCGGCGCTTCCACGACGAACAACGCGAAGACGCAACTGTACGCGTGGAACGGTTCCGCCGCGCAGATCTACCGGTTCAAGGAGATCGGCAACGGCGTGTACGAGATCGCGAACGCGAACTCCGGCAAGACGCTGGAGACCGCGGGCGGCCGCACCGGCAACTCGGTGGCCATCCAGCAGTACACGTCCAACGGCACGGCGGCGCAACGCTGGTCCGTGGTCGACGTCGACGGCAAGCTCACGTTCCTCAGCGCGAAGTCCGCGAAGGCCGTCGACATTCCGGGCGGCACCGTCATCTCCCAGGCGAAGCTTCAGACGTACACGTACAACGGCACCGTCGCCCAGCAGTGGCTGCTGGACAAGCAGCAGACGCCGCGTGAGCGCCTCGACGCGGCCGCGGCCGCGAACAAGGGCGCGCTCGCGGATGGTACGTACAAGGTCGCGTCGGCCGCGAAGGCCAGCCGCGTGCTGGATGTTTCGGGCGGCAGCACGGCGAACTACGCGAACGTGCAGCTGTATGCGGACAACGCCACGGACGCGCAGCGCTGGGTGGTCTCGCATGACGCGAAGGGCTATGTGACGTTGAAGAACGCGAAATCCGGCAAGGTGTTGGACGTTTCGGGCGGCAGCACGGCGAGCGGTGCGAACGTGCAGCAGTTTGCGTCGAACGGCACGTGGGCGCAGAAGTGGATCGCGGTGAGGAACGGCGACGGCACGGTGACGCTGCGGTCCGCCGCGGTGGACGGCATCGTGCTGGACGTCGCCGGCGGTTCCACCGCGAACGGCGCCAACGTGCAGCAGTATGCCTCGAACGGCACGAAGGCGCAGCGGTGGACGTTCACCGTGGCCAAGACGCTGCGCGGCAGGTTGGACGAGTCGGCTGCGAAGAACCGGTCCGCGCTGGCGGATGGCGCGACCTACGTGTTCGCGGCGAAGGCGAAGACGAGCCGTGCGCTGGACGTGTCCGGTGGCTCCGCGGCGAATTATGCGAACGTGCAGATCTATGCCTCGAACGGCACGGCCGCGCAGAAGTGGCGTGTCTCGCATGATGCGAAGGGCTATGTGACGTTGAAGAACGTGAAGTCCGGCAAAGTGCTGGATGTGTCGGGCGGTTCCACGTCTAATGGTGCGAACATCCAGCAGTTCGCGTCGAACGGCACGTGGGCGCAGAAGTGGATCGTGGTCAGGAACGCGAACGGCAGCGTGACGTTGCGTTCTGCCGCCGCGGAGAACATGGTGGTGGATATCGCGGGCGGTTCCACCGCGAGTGGTGCGAACGTGCAGCTGTACGCCGCGAACGGCACCGCCGCCCAGCAGTGGGTGGCTCAGCGGAAGTAGGCCGCGGTGCGGTAGGTGCTGTGAACGGCTGCTGATTTATCGGCGGGATTGGCGGGTGGCTTCTTTAGAAGCCGCCCGCTTTGTTCATGAACGTGAACAGGTCGATGCATTGCACACCGAACATGTTCGCGACTGTGGGAATCTTCAGGTGTTTCCACGGACGGTCGTTCATGTTTTGGGACTTCTCGAACGTGATGATGGTTGATTGGAACTGACTGGCCGCTCCAATCAACTATGGGTCCGCAATGCTGATGTTATCCCAGTCCCGAATCGCTTTGGGTTGGTAGCCGCTGGAAGGTAGGCCGATTGCTTGTATGACGTGGTGGAATCCGGTGACGATGCGGACATCGTTCTCCGTGGCAATGACGTATGGCGTGATGGAGTCCAGCCAGATATCCAATTGGTCGGAATCGCGCCCTCCGTATGTTTCGTCGCGCACCTTATCCAGCACTCCGACGGCTCCTTGCTTCACCAACGTCTTCAGTTGATTCCAGAAAGGCTGAGACAGCTTGAAATCCGGTGCGTAGTACGTGTTGTACGGCTTGATGAGACAGTTGGTGTCGATGAGATACTTTGGCGCGACGTCCGAGAACAGTGATGCCTGCGTAGATCCGTTGGTTGTACTCATAGCCCTGCCCTCTTCAGCAGTTCAGGGAAGGTCCGTCGGTTCGTGCCGGTAAGTCGGTATGCCTCGACGTAGGAGGTACGTCCTTCCGCGACGGAGGCCACGAGATGGTCCAACAGGCGATTATCGAATCGGCTGAGTTTGGTGTTGTAGTAATTGCCTCCAGGGGAAGACGTCGCGGTCTGTCGCGTAGCCCAGCGTTGTGCGGCATCGGTGATGCGTTCGTATTCCGTCTGGCTGATGGAACCGCTGTTGAGCGCACGGAGCGCGATGCTGGTCCAAGATGCGGGGAATATCTCGTGCATCTTTTCGATGCGCTGCTCAACGGGCACCCCGCTGTGAGTGACCCGATGCCATTCGGCTGTGAATTCCTTGGTTGGCATCAGTATTTCCGCGGCGACCGCATTGCAGGCCTGCTCAAGACCGCTGGTGGCACGAGGTGGTGTGCCGTCGTTGAACAGTTCATCCTGCCCCAGCCACAGGTGGGCGAATTCGTGTACCAGGGAGAACAGCCGTGCGGTCTCCGGTTCGTCCGCGCGATTGATGAATATCAGCGGCGCGTATTCGTCGACAAGAGCGAAGGCCCGGAACTCTTCGGGGTTGAGTTTTCTGTGGGTGTTGTTTCCCACCACTCCGTTCATCATGACGATGATTTGCGTCTGAGCCGCGCGTTCACGAAGGAG
Organism: Bifidobacterium sp. CP2; assembly: GCF_018555635.1. NCBI lineage: Bacteria > Bacillati > Actinomycetota > Actinomycetes > Bifidobacteriales > Bifidobacteriaceae > Bifidobacterium > Bifidobacterium sp. CP2. Next base: position 106,333 of record NZ_JAFEJX010000010.1, read on the forward strand.
CGTGAATGCTTCCTCCGCTTTGCGCGTTCCCAGCTGTGTGTACCAGGTCTTTTCGATTCCCAGTGTCTTGCGAATGGAATCGGCTATGCGAACCACACCAGACTTCACGGTCATGGACCCGATGAATGGCAACGGTTCGCCGCCGTTGTCGATTTGATCCTGTCTGGCCCAGTCCTGGATTCTGGACATGTCGGCGACCGTATCCACAAGGTCGCGGGACGGCGTCTTCAATGGTCCGTTGCCGATGGTGCGGTGCTCGAATATCGCCGGGGTGTCGTCTATGGGCTGCGTGAGGAAGAAGTAGCTGAAGGGGATGTGCAGTTTGCGGCTTACCTCGTTGATGTCCCTGATGTTCGGCTGACGTTCCCCGGATTTCCACTGCTGGACGATGCGTCTTTGCGGATCGTCGTGATGATCGGCGGGACTTATGCGCAGCACCCAGTCCAGCACTTCGGGGGCGAGGCTCACGTCCACGGTTGCAGTCATGCGAGCATCTCCTTTCCTGATGCGACGACAAGGGGTGAATTACTTCCGATTGTACGGGGTTTGGCTGGGAATGCGTCTGCGACGTCGCAAAGTCGCGGGCGCGGAAGTAGCTGTCGGCCCGCGGCGTTGTAGGTTTCCGTCGATACGATGGAACGGTGTGGCCCGCCGATGGCGTGTGCGGGCGAGGGAATCGTGAAGTCGGAAGACGGGAGAGACGTCGTCATGCGTGGGAATCCGTGGAAGATTGGGGTGGGCGCGCTCGCCGCGCTCGTGATGATGGTGCCGGCGGCGCCGGCCATGGCCGACGGGGTGTCGGCGTCCGATGCGGCGCGTATGGCCGTGCGTACGGCGTCCGGCGCGTCCGGCGCCGTGACGGCCACGGCCGACAAGGTCGCGGACACGTCCGCCGACGGCGTGACGAAGGTCGCGAAGACGCACACGCCGAAGACGGCGGAAGAGGCGTTCACGCCGGAATCGGCCGCCGACGGCGGTTCCGACGGCGTCAAGCCGTATTCGTTGGACGAGGACGACGGTGCGCAGCCGCAGTCCGGCGAAACCGTGACGGCGCAGGCCGACGTGTCCGGTCTGGCCACGGTGGGCGTCACGTGGACGCAGCAGGACATGACCGACGCGGACGAGGCGCCTACGTACGAACTGCGGTATCTCACCGGCGGCACGTGGAGCGACTGGGTGGAGCTGCCCAGCGTGGACGAGGATTCCGGCACGATGGGCATGAGCCCGTCCTACTACGTGGGCGCGGCCACGAAGGCGGAGGCGAGGCTCACGCCGAAGAGCGGCCAGACCATCACCGAAGCGAAGCTCGTCGTCATCGACTCCGGCTATTCGGCGGCGGGCGACGCGGAAGGCGGCGCCTACGTCGAACAGGACGGCACGGACGGCGGCCGCACGGCCGCGTCGGCTGCGACAACGCGGACCGCGACGGCCGGCACGAAGGCCACCACGAAGAAGGCCACGGTGACGAACGCCGCGGCCGTCACCGCGACCGGCACGATTCACACGCGCGAGGAATGGTGGGTCAACGGCAACCCGGCGATGACGTGGAAGCCGGACCGCAGCGGCCATTGGAAGGGCGCGATCGTGCACCACACGGTGGACCGCAACAACTACACGCAGGCCGAGGTGCCGGCCATGATCAACGGCATCTACCTGTACCACAACGTGCACAACGGGTGGGGCGACATCGGCTACCAGCTCATCGTGGACCGGTTCGGCGGCATCTGGGAGGGACGCGACGAAGGCGTGGCCAACCAGATCGTTCCCGCCAGCCAGGTGGTCGGAGCCCAATCCGTGGGCTTCAACTACGACACGTTCGGCGTCTCCATGCTCGGCAGCTACCATCTCAGCGTGGCGCCCACGGACGCGCAAGTCAACTCCGTAGCCGCAGCAATTGCGTGGGAGTTCGACGCGCTCGGCATCACCGACCCGTACGGCACGTTCCAATACAAGGGCACGCAGGCGCGCATCACCGGCCACGGAGACCAATCGCATTGGGCCGGCGGCAACCTCAACCGCACCCAATGCCCCGGACAGCAGGTGTGGAACCGCATGGGGGAGATCAGGGACAAGGCGCAGTCGTACTTGCAGAGCGTTTCGAAGATGCCGAAGGTGAGTCTTGCGGACGGCGACTATTACATCAACGCGGTGGCGAAGGACTCCTCCGGCGTGGAGATCGCCGAGGGAGCCACGGATGACGGCGCCGTCACGCAGCTGAGCAAGGCGACCGGCGGCGAGAACCAGCGGTTCACGTTCACGAAGCAGCAGGACGGCAGTTATGAGATCAAGAACGTGGCCACAGGCAAGGTGCTGGATGTGGAGAACGGCGTAGGCGCCAGCCAGGCTACGGTCCGCCAGTGGACGGCGAACGGCAGCACGGCCCAGCATTGGTTCGTGCGTGACTCCGGCGCCGGTTACTATCTGCAGTCCGCGTTGGGCGAGTACGTGCTCGACCTGTCCGGCGGGTCCACCGCCGACGGCACGAAGGCATGGCTGTACGCGCCGAACAACAGTGCGGCGCAGAAGTTCGGCTTGGCGTCCGTGGATGCGGACGTGCCCGCCGGCAAGACCGTGCGCATCGTCTCCGCGGCCGACAAGACCAAGGTGGTGGACGTCTCCGGCGGTTCCACTGCCGACAAGGCCGGTGTGCAGCTGTACGGCTGGAACGGTTCCGATGCGCAGCTGTACCGGTTCAAGGCCGTGGGCAACGGTGTGTATGAGATCGCCAATGCGAAGTCCGGCAAGGTGATTGAGGCCTCCGGTGGTGGCACCACGAACGGCACGCCGTTGCAGCAGTATGCGTCCAACGGTACGGCGGCGCAGCATTGGATGGTGCGTACGACCGGTTCCGATGCCGTGTTTACGTTCTTCAACGTCAAGTCCACGAAGGCCATGGACATCTCGGGCGGCAATACGGCCAGCGGCACGCGCCTGCAGGTGTACACCGGCAACGGCACGAAGGCGCAGCAGTGGACGTTGGATCAGCGTCAGACGTTGCGTGAGCGCTTGGATGCGCTGGCTACGGCGAACAAGGATGTGGTCGCGGACGGCACGTACCGGGTGTCCTCGGCCGCGAAGAACAGCATGGTGCTGGATGTGTCGGGCGGCAGCACGGCGAACTATGCGAACGTGCAGTTGTACGGGTGGAACGGCACGGATGCGCAGATCTGGCGTGTTTCGCATGACAAGGCCGGTTATGTGACGCTCACGAATGCGAAGTCCGGCAAGGTGCTGGATGTGTCGGGCGGCAGCACGGCGAATTACGCGAATGTGCAGCAGTTCGCGGGCAATGGCACGTGGGCGCAGAAGTGGATCGCGGTGAAGAATGGTGACGGCACGGTGACGCTGCGGTCCGCTGCGGCTGAAGGGCCGGTAGTCGACGTGTCCGGCGGTTCCACGGCGAATGGTGCGAACGTGCAGATCTTCGCCTCGAACGGTACGAAGGCGCAGCGGTGGACGTTCACCGCCGCCAAGACGCTGCGGGCCCGTCTCGATGAGTCGGCAGCGAAGAACAAGTCGGTGCTGACGGACGGTGGCACGGTCACGTTCGCGTCCAAGGCGAACACGTCCAAGGTGATGGATGTGAGCGGAGGCTCGCGCGATTCCGGTGCGAATGTGCAGATCTTCGCGTCGAACGGCACGGCCGCGCAGAAGTGGCATGTGAGCCATGATGCGAAGGGCTACGTGACGTTGACGAACGTGGGCTCAGGCAAGGTGTTGGACGTGAGTGGTGGTTCCACCGCAAATGGCGCGAATATCCAGCAGTTCGCGGGCAATGGCACGTGGGCGCAGAAATGGATTGCCGTCAGGAACGCGAACGGCAGTGTGACCCTGCGCTCGGCGGCAGCGGAGAACATGGTAGTGGACGTGGCCGGCGGGTCCACGGCGAACGGCGCGAACGTGCAGCTGTACGCCGCGAACGGTACTAAAGCCCAGCAGTGGGTGGTGAAGTAGCGCGGTAAAAGCCATGGACGTCGGCATGCGGTGGCGCGGTAAGAACCGTGGCTCCGGCTGACCGGCCATGCGAAGGGCCCTGACGGGTATCACATCCGTCAGGGCCCAACTATTGAATCCGCCGCTACTGGCGATGGCGCCCGCGGCGCTTGAGCAATGCTGTACCGATGGCGCCCATGATTAGGGCTGCAGCCAGGAGACCCGTCACCGCAACACCGGTTTTGGACAATCTGCCGGTTGCCGAGGAACCGGCCTTCCGGTTCGTGCCGTTGCCTGTGCCGCCGTTATCGGGTGTGGTCGGCTTGCCGGAGGCCGTCGTGCCGCCAGTCCCATTGCCGGTCCCACCGGTCCCGCCTTGACCGTCGCCACCGGTGTCTGTCTTCTTCGTGACGGTTACCGTGTACAGCGCCGACGATGTGGCGAATGCGGTGTCTCCGTTGTAGGTGACGGTCAACTTGTGCTCGCCTGCGGTCAGATCCGTCGGCAGGGTGATGGAGACGGTGCCGTCTTCGCCCAGCGTGCCGCTGGCAAGCGTCTGGCCGTTCTCGGTGAGAGTGACTGCTCCGGTGGGCTTCGCGCTCTGGCTGATGCCGATGACCTCGACCTTCACGGAAGTGTCGGAACCTTCCTCGACTGTGGACGGTCCGGAGACCATGGTTCGGCTGTCCGCCAGGTTTCGTCCGGCACATGGGTCCGGGTCGGCGCCCGGGTCCGGAGCGGATTCCGCATCCTTGCCATTCGTATCCACCACGCCGTCATCCTCGCGGATGGTGAACGGGGCGAACGTGTTCTTCGTGATCGCGCCGGATACTACGGCGATGGTCGATGTGAACGATGTGGTCGGCTGGGTGGATTTCGCGGTATCCCCGGTCACCGGCACATCCACCACCACGCAGTCCTGTCCGGGTTGGAACGTGAACCCGGTGGCGGCGGGGGCTGCGTTCGGACCGTCCTTCACTTTCGAGATCACTTCGAATCGGCCGGTCACCGGTTTCGTGGATTTGCGGTCCAAGGTGATACCGACCTTCACGGAACGGGAGCCGTTGCCTTCGTTCACGTACGTACTGCCGACGCTCACCTGCGGCAGGCTGGGTGCGGGCGTGGAGGAGCCGGCGGAGGGGTTCGCGAATGCCAGATCGGACAGGTACGCGGTACCCGTGTCCGTCAGGGAGGAGAAGCGTACGGCGGTCACGTTCGTCAGGTCCACGCCGGTGAATGCGCTTAATGGGATGGACGCCTGTCGCAGTATCGTCTTGCCGATGTAGTCGCCGCCGTCGCCGGGCAACGGGGAGAGCGCGTCGGAATAGTCGGCCGTGGAGACGGAGGCGGAAGCGCCTGCAGCGTCCGTCAGCATGATGGATAGGTCGGTCGCCGCGTTTTCGAACGCTCCGGGAGCGGCGCGGAAGTTCAACGACTGGTATCCGGATGCGTCACGGGAGGCGGAAGGCACGTCGACCGTCAACGAGGTATCCTTCGCGGTCCAATCGAACTTCATCACCGCGGTGCCGGGGGAGGATTTCGCGAACCGCATGGCTGCCCAATGCGGGATGCGTGAGGATGGCAGGTCCGCGCCGCAGCTTTTCGCGTCACTGCAGATCATGGCCGTGGCCGTATCGGATGTGGACGTGGTGGTGGTCGGGCTGGTGAACGGGTTGATGGACGCCTGTGCGTCGCTGGGCGTCTGAACGGTGGAGGAGACCTTCGCTGTGCCGTACACGGAGTTCGTCACATTGCTGCCGTCGAAGAACGGCAGATACTGCTGGTCTCCGCCCATGGTGAACAGGAACCAGGATTGCAGGATGCCGTTGCCCACGGCACGTTCCTGTTCGTCCGTGAGGCGCTCGCTGGTGGGCGAGTTCACGCCGCACACGGGGTTGGTCTGGTCTTCGTCCGCATAACCCCAGTCGTCGCTGGCCGCATGATCGTACTGGCCGGGCGTCCAGACGGTGTTGAAGAAGTTGTGGTTCGCGCCGCGTACCAGCACGGTGGAGCGCAGTACGCCGTCCTGGAACGAGGCGGATGTGTCGTCGATGAAATGCTGGCCTTGCAGGTTGCTCACGTCGCCGTCGCAGTATGGCAGGGTGGTCATCAGGGAGACGCCGGGGAGAGTGAGGCGGCTGAAGTCGACGGGCGCCAGTGCGAATACGGATCTGATGGCGTACGGCTGGTCTAGGGTCTGGTTGAGTTGCGCGGCGCGCACCACGCCTTCTCCGCCACGGGAGTGACCCATGAGGCCGATATTGCTGAGGTCGAGACGGCCGGTTAGAGCGGTGCCGAGTCCGTCCACGCTGCCGGCGTTCGCGCGTTTGAGATAATCGAGATGGTCGAGGACGAGCCAGCCGCGTGCGGCGGCGCCGTAATCCGAGGCCAGCTGGTTATCGTTCGCGTTGATGGCGTTGGCGCTGATGGATACCACCGCATAGCCGCGGGACGCCAAGAGTTTGGCCGTGTACTCGTAACCTAGATAGCTGGGCACGTCCACTTGGCCGTCCACGCATGGGTATCGGTTGGGGTTCTGCACGCCTTCCTTGACGGTGGCGCAGGAGGTGTGACGGCCGTGGAGCAGGACGACGAGCGGACTGGGCGTGGTTTTGTTGGAGGGGTAGTAGGCGATGCCGCGGAATTCGCCTTTGATGCCGCCGATGTCCTTGAGGTCGATGGCCTGATCGCCCAGATCATAGGTTTGTTCGGCCACTTGGTATTGGCCGGGTTTGTCCAGGTCCGTGTCGACTACGGTTTTGGCGATGCCGTCCGGTTCCGCATCCGGTGTTGCGTTCGGCGCGCTTTTGCGCGCCTTGGCTTTGCTTCTCGGTGTGATGCCGGTGTCGTCGAAGCCGATGGCGAACGTTTTGGCGGCGGCAGCTGTGGGGTTGTCGGTGATGAGGGTGACTGCGGAACCGTCCAGGGTTTCGTGTGCCGCGCCTAGGTCGGTGCCGTCCGCGTAGATGTGCGGTGCCGCGTCACGCATGGGCAGGTCACCGGTGATGGTGACGGAGACTTGGTAGCCGCCGGCGACTTTGGTGACTGTCCAGTTGTCGCCGGATGAGATGGTCTGGCCATTTGCCGATTGCGTTTCGGTGGGCGATTGGGGTGCTGCCGTTGCGGTCAATGGCGCGATGCCCAGCGAGATCGCCAATGTCAACGCTCCTGCGATGGCGACGAGCCGCTTTCCGTGTGATGTGATGAACAGTCCCATGCTTCTTCCTCTCTGTGAGACCGGTGGAGAGGAGATGGGAACGGTTGCGCGCATATGCCACGGCATGCAGGCATGCGCGATGGTCTATGCGCGGAAAAACGTCTGGTTGGTTCGGCGGTGCTGTTGCATCGGACTCTCTCCTCTTCACCGTTCATGGTGCGGGTAGGAGGTTTCCGGAAGCTTGCCGAACGATATCGGCTGGATTGCGTTGGCATTACGCGGTGAACCGGCTGCACGAAACAATGTCATCCGGTGGAAATGTTCAGCAGGTGGGTGACCATTGTAAATGAGAATACAGCCTGTGATGAATCACACTCCGTTGGGTTACCATATATCTGGTTGATTGACTGTGTATTGAGGTGAGATATGGACGTAAAGGTCGGAGAACAGCTAGTTTCCGATAGACGGACGATTACGGTGCTGATTCCTTGCTATAACGAGCAGGAATCGTTGCCGTTGCTGTTCGAACGTATGGATGCTCTGGTGGGTAATACCAGTGACATCGAATATACGGTGCTGTTCGTGGATGACGGTTCCAAGGATGAGACCCGTCCATTGATTAAGCGGTACGCGCGGGAACACGCGTATGTGGAGTACATCTTTCTGTCGCGTAACTTTGGCAAGGAGAAGGCCATGTATGCGGGCATCGAGAACGTACATACGGATGGCCTGGTGATCATCGACGCCGACCTGCAGGATCCGCCGGAGTTGATTCCTCAGATGGCTGAACTGTGGCGTCAAGGCTATGACGATGTGTACGCACGCAGACGTTCCCGTGAGGGGGAGAGCTGGTTGAAGAAGGCGACCAGCCGCTGGTATTACGATCTTCTGCAGAAGGTGTCCGGCGTGGCCATCCAGAAGGATACCGGTGATTTCCGTCTGTTGGACCGCAAGTGCATCGATGCGTTGAAGCGTCTCAACGAGTCCGAAAGGAACTCCAAGGCGTTGTTCAGCTGGATCGGGTTCAAGAAGATTGAGTTCCTGTACGACCGCGACAAGCGCGTGGCGGGTAAGACCAAGTGGAACTACATGAAGCTGTTCCATCTGGCCATGGACGGCATCACCAGCTTCACCACGATGCCGTTGAAGATTGCCACATGGGCGGGCAGTCTGGTGTCCTTCGCAGCCATTGTGTACGCCATCGTCATTCTGGTGCGAACACTGGCTTGGGGCGTGGACGTACCTGGTTATGCGTCCACCATGGTGGTGGTGCTGATTCTCGGTGGCATCCAGCTGCTAAGCCTCGGCATTATCGGCGAGTACCTCGGGCGTGTGTTCATGCAGACAAAGAATCGGCCTAATTATCTTGTACAGGAGCAGCACATTGTCAAGTGAACAGATGCCTGCAATTCGCTACGGGGGGGGTGTTCCTATGTTTTTGTCAATTCCGTAGGGGGTTGATGTGTCGGGTTTTGTTTGGTTGTCGTGGGCGTGCTTCGCCTTGCCGGTGGCGGCTGGTGTGTTCGTTCTTCGTGGTGTTCAGG
>NZ_JAFEJX010000011.1:0-84498 GCF_018555635.1 Bifidobacterium sp. CP2
CGCCTGAACACCACGAAGAACGAACACACCAGCCGCCACCGGCAAGGCGAAGCACGCCCACGACAACCAAACAAAACCCGACACATCAACCCCCTACGGAATTGACAAAAACATAGGAACACCCCCCTGCCGCGACGGCTCCGACGCGCGTCGTGAATTCGTCGAGGAACCGCGGCACGTCCACGCCGACGGCCGCGTCGACGGTCTTTTCGGCGGTGTTGAGCCGGTCGTAGTCGCCGATGGTGCGCCCGCGCGTGGGCCCGTCCAGGTCGACTTTGAGGTTGATGGGCAGTGTGGTGACGAGCGTGGGGTCGAGCGCGACGGCCACGGCGAGCGGGTCGTGCAGTCCGCAGCCGCCCATGCCGGGCGCGGTGACCGCGTATGCGCCGATGTAGTAGTCGGTCATGTCGGCGAGGAACCGGCCCGCCGGCGTGCCGGTCTCCCGCCAGCGTGCGGTCTCCCGTTTGGTGAGCAGGGTCTGCATGGTCACGTCGAGTCCGATCATGGTCACATGCGCGCCGGAGCGGAAGATCCGGTCGGCGGCTTCCGGGTCCTGCGCGATGTTCGCCTCCGTCCACGCGTTCACGTTGCCGGGCACGGTGAGTGCGCCGCCCATCATGACGATGCCGCCGACCATGTCCTTGACGCGCGGTTCACGTTCGAGCACGGCGGCGATGGTGGTCATCGCGCCGGTGGGCACGAGCGTGAGGTCCTTGCCGTATGTTTCGGCCGCGTCGATGATGTAGTCGATGGACGATTCGGTTTCGCCTTCGCGCGTGGGGTCCGGGATGCCGACTTCGCCGATGCCGTTGGCGCCGTGGATGAACGCGGAGCCGCGGCTCACGGTGAATGTGCCGTCGCCGCCGTTCGCCTTGTCGGCGGCGATGGGGTGGTCGACGCCCCGGTACACCTTGATTTCCGGATGTCCGAACAGTTCGGTGACGGCGAGCGCGTTGCGCACGCCCTGTGCGACGGTCACGTTGCCGTAGGTGCCGGTGATGCCGATGAGTTCGGCGTCGGGGCTGCCGAGCGCGTAGGCGATGGCGAGCGTGTCGTCGATGCCGGTGTCGAGGTCGAGGATGAGTTTGCGTGTCATGGCGTGTCCCTTTCCGCCGTCGGTTCCCGTTGCCGGCGTCGGTTTCAGGCTATCACCTCCAATCGGCTCTCCCCGTCCGGGGTGATGCGGCTGACGCTGATGCGTTCGGCGATCTGGTCCTTGAGCCAGTCGACGTGGGAGATGATGCCCACGTCGCGGGTGCGGCTGATGTGGCGCAGCATGTCCATCACGTCGGTGAGGTAGTCCTGCGAGAGGGTGCCGAAGCCTTCGTCGACGAACAGCGTGTCCATGCTGATGCCGCCGTTTTCTGCTTGGATGATGTCGGCGAGCGCGAGCGCGAGCGCGAGGGAGACGAAGAATGTCTCGCCTCCGGAGAGGGTTCCGGGGTTGCGTTCCTGTTCGTTGCGCCGGTCGAACACGGTGATGTCGAGTCCGGTCTTCTTGATGCCGGTGGTGGCGGGGGTGTCCTTGAGCCGCAGTTCGTAGACGCCGCCTTGGATGTCGCTCAGGAGTTCGTTGGCGCGGTCGAGCACGTCACGGAACCGTTCGGTGACGGCGTAGGTGATGAGCGTGAGCCGGTTGGCTGCACCCGACGCGGTTTTGTCGCCGTTGGCGAGGGCGGCCATGCGTTCGAGGGGCGCGAACCGTGTGGTCTGTTCCTCCCATTGGCCTGCGAGGTGTTCCATCGTCTCGGCTTGTTTCCTCCACCTTTGCGCGAGTTCGGAGAGCGTTCCGACGCGGCGGCCGGTTTCGTCGGCGTGCCGCTGGGCTTCCTGTACGGAGGCCTCCAATGCGGTCATGTCGATGGCGGCGATCGCCTTCCCCAGTGATGTCGGTTCGCCGGCGTCGGTGTATGCCACCGGCATGCCTCGCGGAACGGCTGTGGGAGCCGTCTCCGGTTCTTTCACTGCTTCCGGTCCTTCCGCCGACCGGCTTGGCATGGCCGTGGCCTGCGCCACGGAGCGTGCTCCTGCCATGTCATCGGCGTATCCGGCGAGGCCGAATGCGAACAGATTCTCCTTGTCTGCGCCGGCGATGGTGTCCCGCAGTTCGTCGCGCGATCTGGCGAGGTTGGCCTCGGCTGCGTGCAGCGCATCCTCGTGGCGGCGGATGCGCTGTTGGAGCGTGGCGCGCTCCCGTTCGTCCAGTCCGGCTGCGACGGCTTCGTCGATGGCGGTGAAATGCTCGCTCTCGTCGAGGGCCTGCTTGAGTTTCGCCTTGAATTCGGCGGTGGTGCGCGCCGCAGCGTCCGCTTGGGCTTGGGCTTGCGTGTGACGACGTTCCGTTTCGGCTCGTTCGTCGATGGTTTGCTTGAGGCGTTGCGCCTCCTGCTTCGCCTGCGTGGCCGCGTCCAGCTGTGCTTGGGCGGCGGCGCGCTCCGCCGCCACCGTCGCCGTGGTGTGGCCTTCGGCTTGTGCGGTCGCTTCCTTCGCGCTCCTGCCGGCTTCCTCGGCTTTCGTCTCGGCGACGGCGAGCGCGGCCTGGGTCTGACGCGCAGCCTCCGTGGCGGTGGCGATGCGTTGTTGGATGCCGCGGAGTTCCTCACGTCGTTCGCGCGCCTCGTCAAGTGCTTTGATGGCGGTTTCGAGTTCTGTGATGCGGCTGCGCGCCTGTTCGATGTCGAGGCCTTCGCCGCGTTCCCGCTGCGATTCGAGGTCCCGTTCGGCGTCGCGCAATGCGGTTCGCGCCTGCTCCGCCTTGGCTTGCTTGACGGTGACGCGTTGCTTCAGCTCGTCGAGTTCCTTGGCGTCTGCCACGTTGTCGGGTACGGTCGCGGGATGGGGATGGTCGATGCTGCCGCACACCGGACAGGGTTCGCCGTCTTCGAGCGAGGCCGCGTATTGGGCGGCTCCCGATTGTCTGATGGCGGCTTCGGCGTTGTCCAGGGTGCGCTGCGCGGCCTGATGCGCGGCTTCCGCTTCGTCGCGCGAGGTTTCGAGCGCGGACATGCCCGCCGTGAGCCGTTCGGCCTGCTGCACGTGGTCGAGCACCCGCTTGGCATGGTCGAGCTGGGCCGTGAGCCCTTGTTCGCCGCCCAGCTGTTCGGCGAGCCGCTGCAGTTCCTGTTCGACGGATTCCGAATCCGGCAGTGCCTCCATCGTCTGCCGTGCCTGTTCCGCCGTGGCGCGGGCTTCGGCGAGTGTCTGCTTCGCCTGCGCATGCCGTGCCTGTGCCTGTTCGGCGGCGTCGATGAGTTGTTCGTGCGCGTCGGCGCGTTCCATAGTGGCGCGGGCCGCCGCATCCCCGGATGCTTCCTTCAGCGCGTGTTCGCGACGGCGTTCGAGTTCGTCCCGGCTGGTCATCCGTTCCAGCTGCCGCTGCAGTTCCTCGGATTGTTCGGCGAGGTTCCGCGCTCTGGCCTGCGCCGACGCGTATTCGCGGTCGAGGTCGATGATCGGCTGCGCTTCGACGGCGCGGGACAGGTTGCGGCGGTCTTGCCCGATGCTCTCCTCATTCGCCTTGATGTTGAGGAGGGCTTGGGTGTCGCGCCGCTCGCGCTCCGCCCCGCCGCGCAATGCCGCGGCGTCCATATGACGTGTCCGCGCCCGGGCGAGTGTCCTCCCGGCCTGCGTGTTCGCCGCTTCGCCGTCATGGATCAGGGTGTCGCATTCGACGTCGATGCCGGCGACGACGTCGCACAGCGCCTCGCGTATCTCATCCGGTTCGCGTGCGGGATAGGCGAGTTTGCGGGCGTCCTCACGGTCCAGTCCCCATCGTGCGTTGGACAGAATCTCCAGATCGTTTCCGTCTGCATGCAGGCCACGTTCCTCGAGGATGCGCGCGGCGGTGGTTCTGGCGTCGGCGATGCCGCCGACGACGCGGATGCCGTCCTGATCCATTCTGGTTTTCATGGCTTTGCGGCGTTCGGCGAGTTCGTTCTGGATGTCCTCGTAGACGGTCGCGCCGAACAGGTTCTCGACGAGTTCGGTGCGTTTCTCGGGGGTCAGCGACAGGAACATGGCGAACTGGCCTTGCGCGAGCATGATGGTGCGCGAGAACTGTTCACGGTTCAATCCGATGATCCGCGTGATCTCCGGGCGTACGTCTCCGGCGCGTGCGGTGATCGCCTCGGCGTGCCCGGCGCCTTCCGCATAGGTGAAATAACGTTCCGGATCGTTGGCCGGCTCGTCGATCAACGCGGCGATGCCGCGGTCGATCCTCATGAGCTTGCCGGTGGCGTTGCGCGGCGTGACGCCTTCCCCACGGGCTTTCGGCTGGTCGTATTTCGGCGTGCGGCGCACCTCGTAGTAGTCGTCGCCGGATTGGAAGATCAAGTCGACGTAGGTTTCGTTACGACTGCCTGCGAGGAACCGGGAGCGGACGCGCTGACCATCTCCGCCCGCGTCGAGCGTGTCCTTCTCGTTGCCGGAGATGTTGCCGTACAGGGCGAACGTCAGACAGTCGAGGATCGTGGTCTTGCCGGCACCGGTCTCCCCGTCAATGAGGAACATGCCGGAACGGGTCAGCGCAGTGAAATCGATGGCGTATTCGCCTTTGTAGGGTCCGAATCCTTGGAATTTCATGGCGATGAGCTTCATGTCTCAGTCCTCCTTCTCCATGCCTTCGGCGGCGACGCCATCAGCATCGCCCGCACCGTTGCCGCCGGCGTATTCGGCGTGCTTCGCCCGCACGGCGCTCACCGCCGATTCCAACACCTTCCGTTCCTCTTCACTAGGCTCCCGGCCGAGTTGATGCCGCACGAACTGGTCGAGCACGTCCATTTCCGAGGTCGCCTTGCGCAGGTCGACGGCACGCCGCCTGATCGCCTCGTCACGGCGCTCATACTTGATGGTCTTCTCCAGGGCATGCGCGTACCGGTCGTCGATCTTCTGGTAGATCCCTTTGGGGAATTCGGAGACATGCACGGTGGCTGACACCCAGTCGTCGTGATGCCGGTCGGCGAGATCGCCCAGGATCTCGTCCACCGTGCCGTCCAGCCGCACGAACGCGGGTTCACCGGATTCCACGTCCACCGTGCGGATGTTCTCCACGCCATGATCGGAGACGTCGAACAGCACCACGCTTTTGCCATTGCCCTCCACCGGCGGCGTGCGGCTTTCGGAGAACGAATAGGCGAGCAGCGATCCGCTGTAGCGGGCCTGCGGCGTGCGGTCGAAGTGGAACATGGACTCTTCGGCAGGTGGGTCGGGCACATTCACCCGCTGTGGGCGATGCAGGTGGCCAAGCGCCAGATAATCGAGCCCGCTGTGAGAGAAGATGCCGGCCGGCACGCTGTCGACGCCGCCCACAGCGATGCCGCGTTCGGAATCGCTGGACGCTGCTCCGGAGACGAACGTGTGCGCCATGAGCACGGCGGCGAGGCCCGGGGCGACCGCACGCCGTTCGGCGAGATCGCGGGTGACGAGTTCCAGGGCGGCGCGCATCATGCCCTCATGCGAACGCGGGATGCGATAGTCGACGCCCGCCTGCTTCAGCAGCAGCTGGAGCGCGGGGCGCGACGCGTCCGGATCGAGGTACGGGAGCGCGTATACGGCGAGCTCCTCGCCGTCGCACGTGACCATCACCGGTTCCGCGATGGAATCGACCTCACAACGCAGGTGCACGTTCGGACGCATCGCACCGGAGCCGACGCCGAGACGGTCCGCGGAATCGTGGTTGCCGGGCGTGACGACGATCTCCAACGGCCGCCCGTCGACTTCAAGCAAGGCGAGCCGGTCGAGCACCGCACCGAACAGACGGACCGACTCGCCGGACGGCGTGGACAGGTCGTACACGTCGCCGGACACGCACAGCACGTCCACATGCTCGCGTTCAATCACGCCGATCAGCCATTCCAACGCCCTGCGCTGGTAGTCGAGCAGACTGACGCCTTTGAATCTGCGCCCGATATGCCAGTCGGAGGTGTGCAGCACTCTCATATCGGCTCCTTTCATTCCACTGGGAGACCACTCGTCACGCCGATGCGCCGAGCGACCACCCATTCCGTTGCTTCATCCACCGTAACCGGACAATCATCGGCCGGTAGATATGTACCGGTTTTTCGCGTCATCGGGTTTCCATCGGACGGCATACGGCGTGTCGCACGTGATGGGAGCAATGTTCCGGATGCTTCTCCACCGAGTCATTCGCCGATGCGTCCCCAATCCTGCAGGGCGAAGCGGGGTGGAATCTCGCCGTTGTTCACGTAACGGTCGATCTCCCACTCCTGCGGGCAGCGGGCCATGACGTCGGCGAGATAGCCGATATTGATCGCGAAGTGGCGCGGACAGTAGTAGAAGGTCTCCACGCTCGTGGCGCCAGGGTCCTTCAAAAGCGCTTTGATATAGTATTCCGGCGTCTCACGGCAGCCGTAGTCACTGTTGCGTTCCATGTCGTACAGGTCGGCGAAGTCGTCGTCCTCGTCGGTGTAGCCGCCGTACTCGTAGACGCAGTGGGGGCGGCCGTCATCGCCGTCGTCCTCGTCGTCGATGGGTGGCAGACCGATGTCGTCGTGCTTGAACTCGTCGAGTAGATCATCCAGGTACAGCACGCCCGGCAGCAGCAGTCCGGGCTTCGCCGCCATCGGCAGGTTCATCGCCGTCAAGGCGCTCATCGCCGTGCTCATCGTGGTCATCATCATTCCCTTTCCGTGTCCTCGTCGCTTACGTTTCGCGCGTCTTCGCGGTACGGTTCACGCGTTCCGCCGGTCGTCGTCACGCGTCACCTCGCGCAGGGTTGCGACGGCGGCACGTTCCTTGGCGAACGCAGGCGTGTCACGCAGGGCGACGAGCCGTCGCAGTTCCCCGCTCCACGTGTCGATGTCCGCACGCAGTTGCGTGTCGGTGTAGCCGGTCTCGGATTCGTAGCGTTCATGCCCGTTGAGGCTGCGATAGTCGTTTGCGGGGTCATGCTCCACGCCGGTGTCCGCGTCGATCGGACGGATGCGGATCGTCATCGCATCCTCCTCTCCCACGATGAGTTCGATGACGGTGCCGACGAATGCGGGCAGCACGATGCCGGTCGTGTGCTCGATGACCGCGAAGCTTCCGCGCAGCGATTCGTCCGGATCGTCGGTGAGCAGGCCGTCACGGCACGCGACATCCAGGTCAAGCACGTCCCACAGCTTGTCCGCGTGCGTGGTGATGGGCGAATCCAGCATGCCCGGCATCGCCTCGCGGAAGCCGATCTTCGCCAACGGCGACGTGACGCCGTTGCATAGGCGATACGCGAGGTAGCGCATGTTGAACTGGCCCCGCGCCGGCGTACGGTCGTCCGTGACCACGCATCCGAGCGTGTCGGTGATGGTGAACGGTTCGATCCACTTGCCGCACCACTCGCCGTTCCCGTCCTGAGGGAACCGGAAGTAGGCCACGTCGAACCTGAGCGGCGTCTCGCGGACGCGTACCCTGAGCAGTCGCTGCACCTGGAGCGCGTTGCCCGGATAGCAGAGTTTGATGCGCGCCAGCCTGCGGTTCGTCCCTGTGGGAATCGGGTGGAAGTGCTTGTTCTTCGACATGTCCAACAGCATGGCGACCGTTCCTTTCCTACCTGCCGGCGATCCGGCTCTTCCGGACCATTCGTGCGTTCTGCACATCTCAACCGGACAAGAGACGAAAACATGCGACACGCCTCGTTTTTCGCTGTTTCTCGAAAAGAGCGCACGTTGTCCGGTTGAACTGTGTGTCCGGCGGGAGACGGCGGACGGCGGGATTCGTCACGACGAGCACGACGATGGAAGGTGACGCGATGAGGGAGGCTCCTCAGACACGACGGGCGGAACGACCGGAGGCGACACGGTTCCTTCCCGACGGCAAGCCACTCATGCGGGCGGTAGACTGGGCGGCAGTCACACCTGTGCAAGGAGGCGGCATGTCCAGGCGGAAGAAGGGCACGGACGACTGGGATAAATCGAAGACCCGTTACTATATCGACGAATATTTCGGAGAGACCCGGCATAAGCCGAAACGCCAGTTCGGGCCGAAAGCGATCGGCTTCATCGCCGCGCGGATTCAGGCAGGGTATAACAAGTACGGTCCCACGCTGCCGGAAGGCGCTCCGACGTCACCCGACGACTGCATGAACGCGTTCTGGGAGAAGAAAGCCGCTTATCTGCACAAGAAGATGCACACCAGCGGGATGAGGAGCGATCAATCGTTCGAATCTTGCGTGACCAAGACCATCAACGGATGGTTCCTCAACCTGTACGCGGAAACCGTTTCCGGCAGAATGCGCGAGGTGGTCCGCGGCCGTCTCAGCAAAGCCAAGGACCGGTTCACCAACGACAATCCCCAACACTACTGGGGCCTGGTCGAAGGACCGGACACCCCGTCCGCAGCACGCGAGATGGACCTGCACAAGGTCGTCTCGCAATATCCCATCGACATCGATCTCGAAAGACTGATGGACCCCAACCGCAAACGCAACGTCAATTATGGCGCAACCGGTCAGATGGAGAATCTGCTGGCGGGCGTGCTCGAAACCGCCGACGGCACGCTGCCGCTCGATATGCTGTTCCATCTCGTCCAATACCGTCTGCCGATGCTGGCGGAAACCACACTGGTCGATATCACGGATGAGGACGGCAATCCGATGGACATCGCCGACGACGCCACTTCCGCGGAGGATATCGTCATCGAAGCAATGACCGACGACGCACGTGAACGGCAGATCAGGTACATCCTCTCACTCCTCGAAGAACACGAACATGATCGGCAATGGGTACGCCGATACATCAGCAAACACCTGGAAGTACGCAGAATGCTTCTCGACCTCGGCATCGACCCGGACGAACGGAAGGCCTGATTACCATGAACAATGCACAGTCCTTTACCGAGCTGCTCGGCATGTACGACCAGCTGAAAGACACCGACACGGAGCTCATCATGCCCAGCGGCGATGATGTCGACTCCCCCGAACGCATCGAACGCCAACTGGCCGAAGGAGTGAAGCGCGGCCAACTGTGGATCGCCGACCAAGGCGACGATTCCCTGTACGTGCTCGTCACGGAGGTGAACGACGATCCGCGCATGGCGACCGTCATCCCCCTGTCGAACGATCTGCATAGCGAGACCGACGATTCGCTCGTCGTCGGCAACACGCCGTTGGACATCGAGATGGTCGCTTGGCCCGGTCTGCAGGCCATCATCCCGGTCCGGCTGCTCTACAAGCCGTTGAAGGAGTTTCCCGAGAGCGCCGTCAAGGCCATCGAGCACGACGACCTGCGGTTCGCGAAGAAGACCGACGCGATCCGCCGCGGCCACGACAACGAGGAGCGCGACTCCCCGTTCGTGGAGAACCGGGAGGACATCACCGCGATCCTGCTCAAGTGGCATGCCATGTGCTTCGACTTGCCGAAGCTGTACGAGGAGGATGAGGATGCGGAGGCTTCCATGACCCCGGAACGTGGCACGTATGCCAAGGCGCTGATCACCGTGCTCCAGCTGCCGTTCGATCAGGTGGACGACGTGCTGGACGGCGTGGTCCCGTTGACGGATGAGCAACGTGCCAGTCTTGCCGACGCCGGCGTGCAGGTGCCGGACGCACCGAAACGCACGTTCCATCTGCCCGCCGATCTTCTGGTCGAAGTGGAACAGCCGGCCTGGCGCCGGGATGCGGACGAGTACGCGCATCGCATGGACGGGGACGCCCGCGTCAATCTGGCACAGGACGCGTTCACGCTTGCGGCACGTCCGAATGGTTACGGTCGTGCAGCCTGGCGCGGAGCATTGCAGGATGCCTACCGCAATCGTCTTGCCGAAGACGACGATCTGGACTGACAACAGCCGGAAAGGAGGGGAACGAGCGACATGGCCAAGCTGTCACGGAAGTGGGTCGTCCGGCAGGCGGACCGGATGCTTGCCGTTGCGCACGAAAGGCATCCGGACACCTTCCTCAAGGATTGTCTTCATGATCCGATGAAGGACATACCCCTGCATTGGAGCGATGAAATCACCATCACAACCTCCAAGGCGTCGTCTGAGGAACGGAACAGCACCACCGGCGAATGCGTCTCTGGATTTTGCCTGCCACAGCACAAGACAGCGGACGGCAAGGCCTTCATCGAGGTGCATACCGTTTTCTATCCCAGAGACTGTTTCACCATTCTCCACGAGCTCGGACACCACCTGCAGAACTCGGACATCGATCTCTTCTGCGCCCTACGCGCCCTTGACGACAAGGCGGATCAGAAACGCGCCGAGGAGGCGGCATGCAACATGTTCGCTTCCAAAGCGTTGATGCCCGATTCACTGATTCCGGAATTGGGCACCCACCGTTGGGATGCCACAGCGGTGGACCGCCTCTTCCATCTCGTCAAGGCATCGCGCGCAGCGACGGCGATACGGATCGCCGGCCTGTTGCCGCCGGGCGCGTGGGTCACGTTCATCGACCAATACGACCGCCCGAAACTGCGCGCGTACTCGGACGGCCACACCGAATACGACGGCATCGAGATCATGCCGGCGGAACAGCTGGTGCTGGATGCGTTCGACGACCGACGTAGGGAACCGTTCAGGAAGTGTCGCCCCGGCGAACACCGTAACGAAATGACCGTTTGCATTACGGACCTCGACAAACCCTGTATCCCGAGCACGCCGCCCGAACACTGCACGCGTATCAGCGTCGCCCTGTCGCCCATGTCGAAAAGCGGCACTTGCACGTTCATCATGGGAGGCCACTGAGGACGGGGCATGCAGCTGCACCGACCCCGCGTCCACGCCACCCGCAGACACCACAAATCAACACAAACGCTAGGATGGGTGGGTACGTTTCTTTCCGACGATTCCATCGAACGACGAGGTGACCGATGACCGTTCCGCAGCGTGTGCTTGACATCATGCACTCCCCCGACCTGTATTTCTGCAACGATCCGGAGATGGACGAGGCGCAGCATGAGCAGATGCGTCTGCTGCACCGACTCAACGCGAGCGAACCGTACAGTGCGGAGCGGGACCGGCTGCTGCACGAGTTCTTCGGCGAGGTGGGCGAGGGCGCGTGGATCGAACTGCCGATTCATGCGAACTGGGGTTGCAACACGCATTGGGGCGCGCACAGCTATGCGAACTTCAACCTCACGCTGGTGGACGACGGCGAGATCTTCATCGGCGAGCACGTGATGATCGGTCCGAACGTGACGATCGCCACCACCGGGCATCCGATCCGCCCGGACCTGCGCGAGCGGGCGGCCCAGTTCTCCGCGCCCGTGCATATCGGACGCAACGCATGGCTGGGCGCGAACGTGACGGTGATGCCGGGCGTGACGATCGGCGAGAACACGGTGGTGGGTGCGTGCAGTCTGGTGACGCACGACCTGCCGGCGAACGTGGTGGCGTTCGGCACGCCGTGCCGCGTGGTGAGGGAGATCGGCGAGAAGGACCGCGACTTCTACCGTCCCGGCATGCGCATCCCGGAAGGCGTCTGACGCGTCCGCCCCGTCCGACCTCCCAGTCCGTCCCGTCCGACAGCCGTTTCCCGCGGGCCGCACTGCGCTGCGGCCCACCTGCGGCAACGGCATCCCCTACAGGATCGTCTCCATACCCACCTTGTATGGCTTCAACCCCATGGCCTCGTAGAACGCCTGGGCGCCGGGATTGCACGACCACACGTTGAGGGTGACGTTGTAGCAGCCGCTCGCCTTGGCGAAGTCGATGACGTGATGGTAGACGGCGGTGCCCACATGCTTGCCGCGAGCCGCCTCGTCGACGCAGATGTCGTCGATGTACAGGGTCGTGATGTCCGTCAACACATGGTTGCCGGGGTGGCGTTGGAACACACAGAACGCGTAGCCGTACAGGGTCGCGTCATCGGCGTCGGCGAACGCGCCGAAGACCGGGCTTTCGTCGTCGGCGACAATCGACGCGAGCTCGTCGTCGGTGTATTTCGTGGCGTTGGGTTTGAACAGGTCGGGCCGTCCGTTGTGATGGACGTCGGCGACCTGACGCAGCAGCCGGTGAAGTTCGGGGACGTCGCGCTTCTCGGCGCGGCGGATGTGCATGTCGTTCATGGCGTTCACCTGCCTTTCGCCTTCGGGGTCCACGCCAGGTCGTTCAACAGGTCGCTCACCCAGTCCATGACCTGTTCGCCGGGCATAGGCTTGTCGCCGAGGGACCCGGCGAACGGCGTGGGGATGATCATCTGGTGGGTGACCGGACGGTACTGGAATCCCTTGTAGATGCGCGACATGCGCATGAGCATGGATTCCGGCGGATCGACGCGTCCCACGCGCAGACGGTTCGACTGCGCGAGAATCTCGGAGATGCCGAGCTTCCTCGCCTTGAACTTCAGGCGGGCCACGCCGAAGAGCATCTCGAACTCCTCGGGCAGCGGGCCGTAACGATCGACGAGCTCCTCGGCGAGGTCCTTGAGGTCCTGCTCGTTCCGCGCGGAGGCGAGCTTGCGGTACGCTTCGAGACGCAGCTTGTCGGAGTCGATGTAGGAGACGGGGATGGACGCCTCGACCGGCAGGTCGATGGACACGTTCACCGGCTCGGCCGCCTTGTCCGGCTCCTTGTACGCCTCGACGGCCTCGGAGACCATGCGTACGTACAGGTCGAAGCCGACGCCTTCGATGTGTCCGGACTGCTGGTCGCCGAGCAGGTTGCCGGTGCCCCTGAGCTCCAGGTCCTTCATCGCCACGTCGAAGCCGCTACCCAACGCCGTGTTCTGCGCGATGGTGGCGAGTCTGTCGTGCGACTGCTGGGTCATCGTCTTGCTCGGGTCGTACAGGAAGTACGCGTACGCGCGTTCACGGCCGCGGCCCACGCGTCCCCTCAGCTGGTGGAGCTGCGAGAGGCCGAATCGGTCGGCGTGGTCCACGATGAGCGTGTTGGCGTTGGAGATATCGAGGCCTGTCTCGATGATCGTGGTGCAGACGAGCACATCGATGTCGCGGTGCCAGAAGTCGCGGATGATCTGGTCGAGCTGCTTCTCGCCCATCTTGCCGTGCGCGATGCCGACCTTCGCCTCCGGCACGAGCGTGTGGATCTTCTCGGCGACGCGCGCGATGTCCTCGACGCGGTTGTGCACGTAGAACACCTGGCCGCCGCGCAGCAGCTCGCGGCGTACGGCCGCGGTCACCTGCGCGTCCTCGTACGCGCCCACGTACGTCAGCACCGGCAGGCGGTCCTCCGGCGGCGTGGCGAGCGTGGACATCTCGCGGATGCCGGTCACGGCCATCTCGAGCGTGCGCGGGATCGGCGTGGCGGAGAGGGAGAGCACGTCCACGTTGGTGCGCAGCGCCTTCAGCGTCTCCTTGTGTTCGACGCCGAAACGCTGCTCCTCGTCGATGATGACGAGGCCGAGGTCCTTGAACTTGATCTTCGGGTTGAGAAGCTTGTGCGTGCCGATGACCACGTCGACGCCGCCTGAAGCGAGCCCCTCGATGGTCTCCTTGATTTCCTTGGGCTTCTGGAAGCGGCTCATCGCCTTGACGGTGACGGGGAAGCCCTCGTAGCGTTCGGTGAACGTTTCATAGTGCTGCTGGACGAGCAGCGTGGTGGGCACGAGCACGGCCACCTGCTTGCCGTCCTGGATGGCCTTGAACGCGGCGCGCACCGCGATCTCGGTCTTGCCGAAGCCGACGTCGCCGCAGATGAGGCGGTCCATGGGGCGCGGCTGCTCCATGTCGTGCTTGACCTCGTCGATGGTGGTGAGCTGGTCGGGCGTCTCCTGGTACGGGAACGCGTCCTCCAGCTCCTTCTGCCACGGGGTGTCCGGTCTGAACGCGAAACCGGGCGTGCGCTGGCGGGCCGAGTACAGTTTGACCAGGTCGTCGGCGATCTCCTTGACGTGTTTGCGCGCCTTCGCCTTGGTGGCGGCCCAGTCGGAGCCGCCGAGCTTGTTGAGTTTCGGCGCTTCGGCGCCGATGTATTTGCTGACCTGGTCGAGCTGGTCGGTGGGGATGAACAGTTTGTCCGCGGGCGCGCCGCGTTTGCTCGGCGCGTATTCGATGACGAGGTATTCGCGTGTGGTCCGGTTCGCGCCGGTGCCGATGGTGCGTTGGCGCATTTCGACGAAGCGGCCGATGCCGTGCTGTTCGTGCACGACGTAGTCGCCCGCCTTGAGTTCCATCAGGTCGATGGCCTTGCGCCGGCGTTTCGGCGTCTTGACGACGCCGACGGCGGACGTACGTCCGGTGAGGTCGCGTTCGGTGAGCAGGGCGACGTGCGCGGCCTTGTCGACGAAGCCGTCGATGGCCTGGGAGCGGATGACGTCGAACCGGGTGATGCCGGTTTCGTTGACGGCGCGTTTGAGGCGTGCGAGCGTGCCTTTCGCCCCGGCGGTGACGGTCACGTGGTATCCGGCGTCGATGAGGCCTTCGATGCCGGCGGCGGCCTTCGATTCGTCGCCGCGGTATTCGGCGGGGTTCTGCGCGTCGATGCGCACGTGGCCGGGACGGCTTTCGTCCACGGAGAATCCGGTCAGGTCGATGACGTCGTGGCCGGTCAGGTGCAGCGAGCGCACGGTCTCCTCGAAGTCGAGGAAGTTGGCCGTGTCGAAGGTGATGGGGGCGCCGGCACCGTGTCCGGAGGCGGCGACGTGCCAGCTGGCGGCGAGGAACTCGTTCGCCGTCTTGGCGAGGTCCTCGGCGGAGCGACGTAGCTTCTCCGGGTCGGACAGGAGGATGACGGCATCCTTCGGCAGCATGGACGAGACGGGTTCCATGTCGTCGATGAGCGCGGGCATGAGGGATTCCATGCCTTCGACGGGGATGGCGTCGGCGATGGAGGCGAGCATGTCCTCGGCGTTGGGGATGGAGCCGATGAGCGACTTGGCGCGGGCGCGGACCTTGTCGGTGAGCTGCAGTTCGCGGCAGGGCGTGGCCCATATGGTCCGGATGCCGTCGCCGTACGTGCGCTGGTCGGAGGCGTGGAACTCCCTGATCTGGTCGACCTCGTCGCCGAAGAATTCGATGCGCACCGGGTGCGGCGCGGTGGGCGGGAACACGTCGAGGATGCCGCCGCGCACCGCGAATTCGCCGCGGTCCATGACGAGGTCGACGCGCGTGTACGCGTTTTCGACGAGTCGTTTCGACGCCTCGTCGAGCGGCAGGTCCTCGCCTTGGGTGAAGACGAGCGGTTCGACGTCCGCGAGGCCGGCGACGACCGGCTGGATGAGGGAGCGCACCGGCATGACGAGCATGCGGATGGGACCGAACATCGGGTCCGTGGCGCTTGGATGCTTCAGTCTCCGGAACACGGCCATGCGGCTGGCGACGGTGTCGGCGCGCGGGCTCAGCCGTTCGTGCGGCAGCGTCTCCCACGCCTCGAGCTGGGCGATGTCGCCCGGATCGCCGTCGTACCAGGAGCGCAGGGCGCCGACGGTCTCCTCGGCCTCGCGGCCGGAGGCGACGACGAGCACGACGGGCCGTCCCGCCTGTCCATCCACGCCTTGGGCGATGGCCGCAGCCAAAGCGAGGCGGACGCCTTCGGGTGCGCCGACGACGACGGAGCCGTCGATGTCGTCGGTCTCGTCGACGTCGCCCGTCGCGACCCTACGGAAGGCAGGGTCGCGCAGGAGCGCGTCGAGGACGCCGGCGAGCGCGCCGTTCACCGGGTCAGGGCCGGTCGTCTCAGCGGCCATTGAACTTCTCCTGGGTCTTAGCGAGTCCGTTGAAGATGATGTCCTCGGCGGCGTCGGCGCCGTCGGCGAGGAAGTCGGGCAGCTGCTTGCGCTGGTCGGGGCCGAAGCCGCCGAGCACCCAGTTGATGGTGTTGTCGTGCGCGTTGGCGCCGCGGCGCGCATGCCCCACGCCCATGCGCACGCGCGCGTACTTGGGCGTGTTCAGGGAGCGGTCGATGGATTTGATGCCGTTGTGGCCGCCGGCGGAACCGCCCGCCTTGACCTTGATGCGGCCGAAGTCGAGGTCCATGTCGTCGTGGATGACCACGATGTGGTCGGGCTGGATCTGGTAGTAGGCGCTGATGGAGGCGACCGCGTTGCCGGATTCGTTCATGTAGGTGAGCGGCTTGGCGAGGAAGAACTTCACGTTGCGGCTGTTGAGGTTCATCACGCCCTTGCCGAGCATGGCGAGCCCCTTGTGGTCGGCGAAGTGGACCGACCAGCGTTCGGCGAGCACGTCCGCCGTCATGAAGCCCATGTTGTGCCGGGTGTCCTCATACTTCTTGCCGGGGTTGCCGAGGCCCACGATCAGCCAGAAATCCGATGCCATATGCGTTGCTCCTTACTGCGCCTTACTCGTTTTCGACCGAACAGATTGTACCCACCGACGCCGTCAACATCCGTTCCCCGCCGCCTCCGCCGTCTGGGACCTTCACGTCTTCCGCCCTTCGGCAAGCAACGAACGGCATCGCACCGCATCCATCGCCGGCACTTTGGCATGACGGAACGCTGCCGCATCCCTGGTGACGATGACGTCGGCGGCATTGTCCTCGGCGATGGCGCGAACAAGCCCGTCCTCGAAATCCGGTTCATCGGATTCGTAGGACATACGGGCGTGACGCGCCAGCAACGGGCATACGTCGAACAGTTCCATCAGCGTGCCGATGTCCTTGCGGGCGTCCCGTTCGTCACCGTAATGACGCCGCAGCACGTAATAGACGTCGTTGAGCGACGACACCGCGATCAGAAGCTCCACATCGGCCCGGGAAGCGCAATCCAGAAGCAGATCCACGCACTGGCCGTGGAACGGGACTCGGGCGTCGTTGCAGAAGTCCAGCAGCACATTGGTGTCGAGCAGCAGCTTCATGCCGCCCCCTCCCCGAACCTGGCCATACGTTCACGCGCGAGCAGCTCCTCGTCGGAGGTCCCGTCCTTCACCGCCGGCAGATGCCGATTGGCGAAATATTCGATGATCTCCAGTTTCCGCCGACGCTCGCGCTCTTCCATCAGGGCAAGCGTCGCCTTCTCGAACTCGGGCAGCTCACCCGTATCGGCCATATAGTCGGTCAGGTCCCGTATCAAATCCGAATACGTGCGCCCGTTACGCTTTAGCACCTTCTCGGCGTCGCGCTTCCTGTCGGCATCGACACGCGCCGTCACCATCGCCGTGGTCATGCGCATCACCTCCGGAACCAAGTCGTATTACAGTAATACAACTATCGCCGAAGAGCGGGACAGCACATCCCCAGCCTCCCTGATCGCACTCCTCCCCGGAACCCGCTCATCCAATCCCGTATCGCATTCCATGCAGGACTTCTTGGTCACAGGTCCAGATACCAGTAGGACATGTCGTGCATCATGCCGGTCGCGTCGGTGGCGGCGGCGGGCAGGAGGCCGAACCGGCTGAAGCCGAACCGGCGCATCAGGGCCGTGGAGCCGTCGTTGTCGGCGAAGATCACGCCGATGGCCTTGCGCATGCCGCGTCCACGCGCCTCGTCGAGAAGCCGGCCCAGCAGGAACGTCCCCACTCCCCTACGACGCCAGGCGGGCGCGATGTAGTACGCGAGGTCGGTCACACCGTCGTATCCGGCGCGGTCGTAGAACACGGACAGCGCGCCGAACGCCACCACCTCGCGGATGCCCGCGTCGGACTCGGCATCGACGCCGGACACCGCCTCGACGACGAACACGCCGTACGGGGGCTTGTGCGACGCCACCCACGCACGTCGCTGCTCCGGCGTGCGCGGCGTCAGATCGGCGGTGGATCCGCCCTCCACCACGGACGCGTTGTAGATGTCGGTGATGGCGGGCAGATCCCGCACCCCCGCGGCTCTGAACAGGTAATCGGACATGAAACCCAAGCATATCAACGGTTTTGAACGCCATATAAACAGAAGGTATGCGACGCGCGGCCACGGCGCCTCCATGCCGCTGTACATTCGGGAGCACGACGCGCGGAAGGGCGCGGGCCGAAGCCATCGGCCCGCGGGGCGTCGACCGATCGTCCACGCGCGAGCCACCCGAACCACCCGAACCCACTTGAAAGAAGGCACACGCCATGACCGACACGGCATCCAGCGGCTACGACGAATACCACGATCCGAAATACGCGTACGTACCCGGCGGCGCATACCCGACGCTCGAGGCGAAGACGCCGGACGACTATCTCGCGTCGGCGCTGCGCGCCGAACGCTACATCGCCTCCCGGCAGCGCGAGGACGCGGACGGCCTCCACTGGACGCCCGACGAGGAAGGCGACAACGTCTGCCTCACCCTGTATGCCGGCTCGGCCGGACTGGCGTTCCTCTACAGCCAGCTCGCCCGCATCACCGGAAACGACGACTACCGGGACATCGCCATCCGGGCCGCCAGGCACGTCGCCGCGCACTGGAAGGACATCGTCGGCGTGCACACCCATGTGTTCACGCACGACACCAGCACCATGCCCAGCTACGAGGTGGCCGAGGTGGGCGCCGCCGCCGAGGTGCTGCTCGACCTGGGCGAACGCTATGACGTCCCGGACCTCGTCGAGACGGCGAAGACCATCGGCCATTGGTACGCGGACACCGCGCAGCGGGACGAGCACGGCGCGTACTGGACCGGCACCACCCCGCTCACCTTCGACGGCGGCGTCATCCTCTACCTCATCCGTCTGGCGCGCAGCGTCCACGAGGAATGGCTGGACACGCTGCTGCGCGACGCCGCCGAATGGTTCCTCGCCCAAGGCGACCCGGCCGGCGAAGACGGGCTTAAGTTCAACGGCTACAAGACGTTCCGCACCTACGAAACGCTGAACTTCGCGTACGGCACGTCCGGCTCCGGCTACCTGCTCACGCTCCTGTACGACGCGCTCGGCGACGAGCGCTACCTCGAGGCGGCCAAGGCGTGCGAACGCTACCTCGCAACGCAGTTCATCCCGCAGGAGAAGGGCGCGCTGCTGCCCTACCTGCTGAACGGCGACGAACCCACGTTCTACTATCTGGGCCACTGCCACGGCCCGGCCGGCACGTCGAAGTTCTACTACCGTCTGTATGAGGAGACCGGCGACGAACGCTACCTCAAGGTCATCGAGGACATGGTCGACGGCCTGGAATCCTGGGGCGCGCCGGAACACATGTCCAAGGGCCTGTGGAATACGCCGAACCAGTGCTGCGGCGTGGCGGGCCTCGCGCAGTTCTTCATCGGCCTGTACGCGGCGGACGTGAACGGGCACCGCGCACGCTGGAAGAAGCTGGCCGAGCGCACCGCGGCCGTGCTGCTCGGGTGGGAGTATCGTCGCCAGGACGGCTCCTCAGACTGGCCCGTGGCGTGGCGCCGCGTCTGCCCGAAGGATATCGGGCCGCGCATCGGCCTGATCGACGGCACCGCCGGCGTGGCCGCCGTGCTGCTGCAGCTGTACACGCTCGAGCACGGCGAATACGAGTGGCCGCGCTTCGTCAACGATCCGTTCCCCGCACGCGCCGTCACCACGTTCAAGGAGTAACGTCCGCACGGACGGCGGCTGCCCTGCCCTACCGGACGCGGCGACGGCCACATACACGTGTGCCGGTATGCCGGGAAACCTTCGGCATACCGGCACACGCATGTCCGGACGCGATGCCGGACCGGACGGCGAACGTACGCCATCCCACGCAACCGGACCGGACGGCGACCGCCCTGCCCTACCGCTCGTCCATCGGCACGTAGTCGCGTTCCGTGGCACCGGTGTACACCTGACGCGGACGGCCGATCTTCGTGGCCGGGTCGGCCAGCATCTCGCGGTACTGGGCGATCCAGCCGGGGATGCGGCCCAACGCGAACAATGTGGTGAACATGGCCGGGTCGAAGCCGATGGCGCGATAGATGAGCCCGGTGTAGAAGTCGACGTTCGGATAGAGGTGACGCTCCACGAAATAGTCGTCGTGCAGCGCGATGTCCTCCAGTTCGATGGCCACGTCGAACAGGGCGCGCTCGTCCGCCGGCAGCTTGATGGTGTCCTCGCGGTCCATGATCTTCTGCAGATACTTCTTGGCGATGGCGGCGCGCGGATCGTACGACTTGTACACGCGGTGGCCCAGACCGGAGATGCGGTGGCCCTCGCGCTTCGCGTCCTCGACGAACTCGCGCACCGACTTGCCGGAATCGCGGATCGCCTTCAACTGACGCAGCACGGCCTCGTTCGCGCCGCCGTGCAACGGGCCGGACAGGGCGTTCACGCCGGCGGCGACCGCCGAATACAGGTTGGCGTGCGCGGAGCCGGCGATGCGCACCACGGACGTGGAGCAGTTCTGCTCATGGTCGGCGTGGATGATGAGCAGACGGCCCAGCGCGTGCACGTACAGCGGATCGGATTCGAACGGCTCGTACGGCACGGCGAAGCACATCCTCAGAAAATCGTCCACGTAGCCGCGCGCGTAGTCCGGGTAGAGCATCGGCTCGTCACGCCGGCGACGGAAGATGTAGGAGACGATGGTGCGTACCTTCGCCATGATGATGATGGCGGATTCGTCGAGCTGGTCGAAGTCGGTGATGTCCGTGGTGTCCGGGTAGAAGGTGGCAAGCGCGTTGACGGCGGAGGCGAGCACGCTCATCGGATGCGCGGTGCGCGGGAACGAGCCCATGAACGTGCGAAAGTCCTCGCCCACCATGGTGCGGTGGTTGATGTCGGAGACGAATTTCTCATACTGCTCCTTGTTGGGCAGTTCGCCGTGGCGCAGCAGCCAGGAGACCTCAAGGAAGTCGGATTCCTCGCACAGCTGCTCGATGGGATAGCCGCGGTAGCGCAGGATGGAGTGCTGGCCGTCGATGTATGTGATCTTCGATTCGCATTGCGCGGTGGTGAGGAATCCCGGATCGAGCGTGACCCAACCGTCATTGCGCAGCTTGGAGACCACGATGCCGTCGGGGCCGGCCGAGGCCTTCACCACCGGCAACGTGTATTTGCTATCGTCCACATTCAGCTGTGCTGTGGCCATGGATACCTCGTTCCTGTCAAGTGTTGCCGGTCACATTAGACCGCCTGTGTTACCGCCACGGGTTCATGGTCGATACGCGGTCACGGGTACGCGGGTGCGCTGGTGCACGCGGACCTGCACGGGGCGTCGCGTGGAGGCTGGCGTGCGGAACCGCACGGAAGACGCGAAGGCCGGCGTGCGCCCCATCGTAACAACGTGGGATGCACGCCGGCCTTCGGCGTCTCATACGGCGGGAACGCGGAGCGGCGTCGAGTACGCCGCCCGTCGCGCGTCACTCGTCGCGCGTGGTGAGGATGACGGGACCGTTCTCGGTGATGGCGATCGTGTGCTCGCTGTGGGCGCCGCGGGAGCCGTCCTCGGCGCGCAGGGTCCAGCCGTCCTTCGGATCCTGGTAGATCTCGTCGGTGGTCTTGAGGAACCACGGTTCGATGGCGATGACGAGGCCCGGACGCAGCTTGTAGCCGTGGTGCGCCTTGCCGTCGTTCGGCACGTGCGGGTCGCCGTGCATGATGTGGCCCACGCCGTGGCCGCCGAACTCGAGGTTGATCGGGTAGCCGTATTCGCGGGCGATGTCGCCGATGGTGGAGGACACGTCGCCCAGACGGTTGCCGGGTTGCGCGGCCTCGATGCCGGCGGCGAGCGCTTCCTCGGTGCACTTGATGAGGCGCAGGTCCTCCGGATCCTTGTCCTTGCCGACCACGAAGCTGATGGCCGAATCGCCCACCCAGCCGTCGACGCTGATCGCGAGGTCGAGGGAGACGAGGTCGCCGTCCTTGAGGTTGTAGTCGTAGGGGACGCCGTGGAGCACCGCGTCGTTGACGGAGGTGCAGATGTAGTGGGCGAACGGTCCGGTGCCGAAGTCGGGCGCGTAGTCCACGTAGCAGGATTCGGCGCCCTTGCGGTCGACGATCTTCTTGTGGACGAATTCGTCGATGTCGAGCAGGTTGGTGCCGACCTTCGTGTATTCCTTCAGCTCGCGCAGGATGGAGCCGACGAAGCGGCCGGCGGGCTTCATCTCCTCGATCTCACGAGGGGTCTTCAGTTCGATCATGGGGTGTTCCAGATTCTTTCTACCTTGATCCGGCGGGCCGATGCCCTACCGGGAATGGTTCTCACGATAGTGCGTCGTATCGTCAAATCGGCCCGCGTATGCGAAACGGGGACCGGCGGAAGGCCGGCCCCCGTTGGGGTCATGCGCGCGTCGCGGCGGACGTCACTCGACGGTGTTGCTCGGCACCTCGATGCCGTTGCCGAACTTGACGTCGCGGGCGGCGGCGACACGGCTCGGCAGGCCGTAGATGTCGATGAAGCCGTTGGAGGACTTCGAGTCGAAGCTGTCGCCGGAATCGTAGGTGGCGAGGTTGTAGTCGTACAGGGAAGTGTCGGAGCGACGGCCGGTGACGACGGCGCGGCCGCCGTGCAGCGTCATGCGGATCTCACCGGACACGTACTTCTGGGTGTCCTCGATGAACGCGTTGAGGGACTGGGTGGCCGGGCTGAACCACTGCGCATCGTAGACGAGCTCGCCCCAGCGCTTGTCGATGTCGCGCTTGATGCGGTGCTGCTCGCGCTCGAGGCAGCAGTTCTCGAGCTCCTGGTGCGCGGTGATGAGGGCCACGGCGCCCGGGGCCTCGTACAGCTCGCGGGACTTGATGCCGACGAGACGGTCCTCGATGAGGTCGATGCGGCCGATGCCCTGGGCGCCGGCGCGGCGGTTCATCTCCTCGATGGCCTGCAGCGGGGTGACGTCGCGGCCGTCGATCTTGACCGGCACGCCCTGCTTGAATTCGATGACGACCTCGTCCTCGACCGGCGGGAACGCCGGATCGTCGGTGTAGGAGTAGCAGTCCTTGGTCGGGCCGTTCCACGGGTCCTCGAGGAAGCCGGTCTCGATGGCGCGGCCCCACACGTTCTGGTCGATGGAGTACGGGCTCTTCTCGGTCTGGGTGATCGGCAGCTTGTGCTCCTTGGCGAACGCAATCTCCACGTCGCGGGTCAGGGCCAGATCGCGGATCGGGCTGATGGCCTTGAGGGTCGGGTCGATGGAGGCGATGGACACCTCGAAGCGGACCTGGTCGTTGCCCTTGCCGGTGCAGCCGTGGGAGATGGTGTCGGCGCCGAACTGGTGGGCGGCGCGCACGAGATGCTTGGAGATGAGCGGACGGGAGATGGCGGAGACGAGCGGGTACACGCCTTCGTACATGGCGTTGGCCTTGAGGGCCTTCATGCAGTATTCGTTGGCGAACTCGTCGCGGGCGTCCACCACGTACGCCTCGACGGCGCCGCAGGCGAGGGCGCGCTGCTTGATGGTCTCGAGGCTCTCGCCGCCCTGGCCGACGTCGAGGGAGACGGCGACGACGTCCTTGCCGGTGCGCTCCTTCAAGTAGGAAATGGCGACGGAGGTGTCGAGGCCACCGGAGTAGGCCAGTACGAGTCGGTTGTTATCAGCCATGGAATGCCCTTTCTGCGAAACAAGCTGATGCAAGTATATACATACGTCTGCATATTTATGCACGGCGTGTCCGGCATACGTACCGGATACGCCGCGATGGACGCCGACGGACGCCAGTCGAACACCAATCGGACGCTACTTCGACGCCAACGCGAGCAGCCAGTCGGCGCGGGCTGCGGCGGTGTCCTCGTCCTGACAGATCACCATGACCGTGTCGTCCCCGGCGATGGTGCCGAGCACGCCGGCGATCGGCTGCTTGTCGACCACCGACGCCACGTACTGGGCGGCGCCGGACGGCGTATGCACCACGATGAGGTTCCTCGCCGCCGCCACCGAGGTGACGAGACCACTGAGCACGCGGGACATCTGCGCCTCAGCCTTGGCGGCATCCGGCTGTTCGCCGTCCGCGTCATGCCCCACCGCATAGGCCATGGTGCCGTCAGGCAGACGCTTCTTGAACGCGTTCATCTCATCGAGGTCGCGGCTGAGCGTCGCCTGGGTGACGGCGATGCCCTCGTCGGCGAGGATGGCCGAAAGCTGCGACTGCGACGTGATGACGTGCGTGAGCAGCACCTCCTCGATTGCGCTCAGCCGCGCCGCGCGCGTGGCCGGACGCTGCAGGGACGCGTTCGCGTTCGCCTCGCTCATGCAAGCAGGCTTTCGTCGCCGCGGGCCTTGCCGGCCAGCCAGGTGAGCAGCGCCTTCTGCGCGTGCAGACGGTTCTCGGCCTCGTCCCACACCACGGACTGCGGGCCGTCGATCACCTCGGCGGTGACCTCCTTGCCGCGGTAGGCGGGCAGGCAATGCTGGAACAGCGCGTCCGGCTTGGCGAGGGCCATGAGTTCCGCGTTGACCTGATAATGCCAGAACGGCTTGGAGCGGATGGCGTATTCGGCCTCCTCGCCCATGGACACCCACGTGTCGGTGAACACGCAGTCGGCGTCCTTGACGGCCTCCTTCGCGTCGGTGGTGACGAGGATGGAGCCGCCGTTCTCCTTGGCGATGCGTTCGGCGTCGGCCACGATGTCCGGGCGGGGCAGGTAGCCCTGCGGTCCGGCCACGCGCACGTGCATGCCGGCGACGGCGCCGCCGAGCAGATAGGAGTTGGCCATGTTGTTAGCCGCGTCGCCCAGGTAGGCGATGGTCTGGTGCTTCAGGTTGTCGACGCCGCCGCGGTGTTCGGCGATGGTCTGGAAGTCGGCGAGAATCTGGCAGGGGTGGAAGTCGTCGGTGAGGGCGTTGACCACCGGATGCGTGGAGTATTTCGCCATCTCCTCGACGCGGTCCTGCCCGAAGGTGCGCCACACCACGCCGTAGGCCATGCGGTCGAGCACGCGGGCGGTGTCCGCCACCGGCTCGCCGCGGCCCAGCTGGGAGCCGGACTTGTCGATGACCAGCGGGTAGCCGCCGAGTTCGGCCACGCCGATGGAGAAGCTGGAGCGGGTGCGGGTCGACGGCTTGTCGAACAGCACGGCGATGGCCTGCGGGCCTTCGAACGGACGCTTGTAGAAGCGGTCCTTGTGGAATTTGATGGCGAGTTCGAGGACCTGCTTCTGCTCCTCGTGGTTCAGGTCGTCGTCACGCAGCATGTGACGCAGTTCGGGGGTCATGATGGTTTCCTTCCGTTCTTCCGTGATAATCGGGTCGGCGGCTCAGTCGTTGGGCAGGTCGGCGGGCACGTCCTTGAGGATGGCGAGCGCGGCGTCCACATCCTGTTCGGTGACGATGAGCGGCGGGGCGAAGCGCAGCGCGTCGGCGCGCACCGCGTTGACGATGAGCCCTCGTTCGAGGCACCAGTTCATCACGGCGTGGGCGCACGGGTGGGACAGCTGCACGGCGTCGAGGAGGCCCCTGCCGCGCACGGAGACGTACAGCGGGTTGCCGGTGGCCATGAGTCCTTCGCGCAGTTGGCGTCCGCGTTCCTCGGCGTTGGCGACGAGCCCGTCCTGCTCGATGACGTCGAGCGTGGCGAGCGCGGCGGCCGCGCCGAGCGGGTTGCCGGCGAAGGTGGAGCCGTGGGAGCCGGGGGTGAACAGGGCGGAGAGCTTGGCTCCGAAGGCGATCATGCCGCCCATCGGGAAGCCGCCGGCCACGCCCTTGGCGAAGGTGACGATGTCCGGGGTGATGCCGCCGGAGAGGTCCTCGCGCTGGAACGCGAACCAGGAGCCGGTGCGGCCGATGCCGGTCTGCACCTCGTCGATGATGAGCAGCGCGTGGTTGATGTCGCACATCTCACGCACCTTCTTGACGTAGTCGGCACCCAGCGGCTTGACGCCCGCCTCGCCCTGGATGAGCTCCATGATGACGGCGGCGACCGGCCCCTTGCCGTAGTGGCCCATGCCGGTCTCACTGAACGCCTCGTACAGGGCGAACGGGTCGCCGGCGCGCACGAATTCGATGTTCGGCACGAGCGGTTCGAACGGTTTGCGGATGGCGGGCTTCCATGTGGCGGAGAGAGCGCCGAGCGTGCGGCCGTGGAAGCCGTTGGTGAGCGCGATGATGCGCGCCGGCTTGCCGCCCATGGAGGGCGCGGCGCCGGGCAGCGTGCGGCCGTAGAGCTTGGCGAGCTTCAGGGCCGCCTCGTTGCCTTCGGCGCCGGAGTTGCCGAAGTACACGTGGGAGCCTTCGGGCGCGCCGGCGAGCTTCACGAGCTTCGCGGCGAGCTCGATCTGCGGCTCGGTGGCGAAGTAGTTGCTCACGTGGGCGGCCTTCGCGGCCTGTTCGGCCACGGCCTTGACCCACTTGGGGTGCGCGTAGCCGAGCGAGTTGACGGCGATGCCGGCGAGGAAGTCGAGGTATTCGTTGCCGTCGACGTCCCACACGTGCGCGCCTTGGCCGTGGTCCATCACGCGCAGCGGCGTGCCGAACACGTTCATATGGACCTGGGAGTACTCCCCCAGCCATTTCGAGTCCTCGGGACCCAGTGTTTCCTTGGTGGCGTCAGTAGACATAGGAGCTCCTCATCTCGATGCCGTCCTCGGGCACGACCATGGTGCCGATGCCGGCGGACGTGAATATCTCGTTCAGGATGGAATGCGGCTTGCGGCCGTCGATGATGTGCGCCTGGGGCACGCCGCCGTCGATGGCGCGCACGCAGGCCTCCATCTTGGGGCGCATGCCGGATTCCAGGTCGGGCAGCATGTCGCGCAGGTTCTCCACGCCGATGCGGCCGATCAGGGAGTTGCGGTCGGGCCAGTCGGCGTACAGGCCGTCGACGTCCGTCAGGATCACGAGCTTGTGCGCGCCGACTGCGGCGGCGAGCGCGGCGGCGGCGGAATCGGCGTTCACGTTGAGCACTTCGGTGGCGTCGTCCTCGTTCGGCGCGACCGACGAGACGACGGGGATGCGGCCGGCGTTGACGAGGTCCTCGACGGCGGAGGCGTCGACGGAGACGACGTCGCCGACGAGGCCGATGTCGGTGGGCTTGCCGTCGATGACGGGCTTGCGCTGCATGGCGGAGAACAGGCCTCCGTCCTCGCCGGACAGGCCGACGGCGAGCGGGCCGTGCGCGTTGATGAGGCCGACGAGCTCGCGGGAGACCTTGCCGGTGAGGACCATGCGCACCACGTCCATGGCTTCGGGCGTGGTGACCCTGAGGCCGCCCTTGAATTCGGATTTGATGCCGAGGGCCTTGAGCATCTGCGAGATCTGCGGGCCGCCGCCGTGCACGACGATCGGGTGCAGACCCACCTGGCGCAGGAACACCATGTCTTCGGCGAAGCATGCCTTGAGATGCTCGTCGATCATCGCGTTGCCGCCGTATTTGACGACGATGCGCTGTCCGGCGAACTCCTCGAGCCATGGCAGCGCCTCGATGAGCACCTCCGCCTTCTGGTCGGCGCGCAGATCGGTGTGCACGTCGAAATGGAATCCGGGTCCCTTCAGTTCAGTAGCCATACGCTTCTTTCAGCTTTCGTGGTTCGGCTTTCGTGGTTCAGCTTTCGTAGTCCGCGTTGATGTGGACGTATTCGTGGGTGAGGTCGTCGGTCCAGACGGTCGCTTCGGCGTCGCCGGCGTTCAGGTCGATGTCGATGTGGACCTCGCGCGGGGTCATGTCGACCTCGCTGCGGTCGCGTCCGGCGCCGCCGTTCTCGCAGATGCGCACGCCGTTGACGTCGACGGTCACCTTGTCGGAGTCGTACGGGGCGACGTCGGGCGGCACGGTGCCGAGCGAGGAGACGATGCGGCCCCAGTTGGGGTCGTTGCCGCTGATCGCGCACTTCAGGAGGTTGGACGCGGCGACGGCGCGGCCGCACGCGAGAGCGGCGTCCTCGGTGGTGGCGCCGGTGACGGTGATGCGGATGTCGTGGCTCGCGCCTTCGCCGTCGCCGATGATCTGGCGGGCGAGCGAGGCGCAGGCGTCCTTGACGAGCGTGTTGAACTCGTCCTTGTCGGGTTCGACGCCGCTGGCGCCGGATGCGAGCAGGAGGACGGTGTCGTTGGTGGACATGCAGCCGTCCACGTCGATGCGGTTGAACGAGTGTTCGGCGGCGTTGGTGAGGGCGGCCTGCATCTGGCCGGCGGTGACGACCGCGTCGGTGGTGATGACGCACAGCATGGTGGCGAGCTGCGGGGCGATCATGCCGGAACCTTTGACCATGCCGCCGATGCGCCAGCCGTCCTTGCTTTCCAGCGTGACGGTCTTCGGCTTGGTGTCGGTGGTCATGATGGCGTGCGAGGCGTCGGCGCCGGCCTCCGGGGTGGCGGCGAGGGCCTCGTGGGCCGCGGCCGCGCCGGAAAGGACGTTGTCGAGCGGCAGAAGCTCGCCGATGAGTCCGGTGGAGCAGACGGCCACGTCGCCCGGCTGCGCGCCGACGAGCGCGGCGACCTTCTCGGCGGTGGCCTTGGACTGCGTGTAGCCCGCTTCGCCGGTGCACGCGTTGGCGCCGCCGGAGTTGAGGATCACGGCCTTGACGTGGCCGTCGGCGACGACCTTGCGGGACCATTGGACGGGCGCGGCGCAGAAGCGGTTCGAGGTGAACACGCCGGCGGCCGCGTCGAGCGGGCCCTCGTTGACGACGAGGGCGAGGTCCTTCTTGCCTTCGACTGCGGAAATGCCCGCCGCCACGCCGGCGGCGGAGAAACCTTTCGCGAATGTGACGCTCACGGTGCGACTCCGATCTTGGTAAGTCCCTGGTCCTCGGGCAGGCCCAGGGCGATGTTCAATGATTGGACAGCCTGTCCGGCGGTGCCGCGGTTGAGGTTGTCGATGGCGGCGAACGCGATGATGCGGCCCGCGCGGCGGTCGGTGACGACCTGGATGTGGGCGGCGTTCGAGCCGATGATGTTGCCGGTGGCGGGCAGGGTCCCTTCGGGCAGCAGGACCATGAAGTCCTGGCCTTCATACGCCTTGGCCCATACGGTGCGAATCTCCGCGTCGCTCATCGCGGCGGCCTTCGCGGTCATCTTCGCGCTGACGGTGGCGAGGATGCCGCGCGACATCGGCGCGAGGACGGGCGTGAAGCCGAGGGTGAATTCGCTTGCCGCGGCGGCGGACTTGCCGGCCGCATGCGCGAGGTTCTGCAGGATCTCGGGGATGTGGCGGTGCGTGCCGCCCACGCCGTACGGCAGGGCGCTGCCGAGCGCCTCGGCGGCGAGCAGGTTGGTGCGCTTCAGGTTCTTGCCGGCGCCGGAGTAGCCGACGACGAGGTCGGCGACCAGGTCCTTGGGCTCGACGAGCCCCTCGGCGACGGCCGGCTGGATGGCCAGCGTGGTGGCGGTGACGTTGCAGCCGGGTCCGGCGATGCGCTTGGTGCCGGGCAGGGCCTCGCGCTGGCGCGTGTACGCGCCTTCGGCGGTCTTGCCGGTGATGAGCTCGGGCATGCCGTAGGTCCAATGCTCGTAGAAGTCGCCGCCGTAGAAGTCGTCCCACGCGCTCTTCTCCTCGAGCCGATGGTCGGCGCCGAGGTCAACGACGACCGCATCCGGGTCGAGCTGCGCGGCAAGCCTGCCGGAGGCACCGTGCGGCAGGGCCAGAATGATCACGTCATGGCCGTTGAGCACCTCGGGGGTGGTGTCCTCCACGGTCAGGTCGGCCAGCTGCGGGATGTGCGGCATATGCCTGCCGAGCTTGTCCCCCACCGAGGAATGCCCGGCGACGCACGTCACCTCGAAATCCGGGTGGGCGGCCAGAATGCGCAGCGCCTCACCACCTGCATAGCCCGTGGCACCCGCCACGGCCACCGTATACTTCGCCATATCACGTCCTTATCACACAAGACAACAAGCACGAGTATACGCACCTATGCAGACTCTTGCATAATTATGCAATCACATGTCGGGATGCCTGCGCATGGACGGGCGGCAAGGCGCGGCCGATGCGCCCGGAACGCCCGTCAGGCGCTCATCGAACCGGAGGAGTCTCCGGAACCGGAACCGGCGGAACCGCCGGAATCCAGGCCGTACATGTTGAGCAGCTGCCGGGTGAGGTCGCTCACGTCGATGCCGTTGACCGTCATCCACACCCACAGGATGGTGGTGAGCACGTTGACGACGATGGCCGCGATGGCGAGGCCCCGCCCCTTCATGTGGAAGGTCTTGGTGCGCCACAGGGAGATGCAGCCCATGATGGCCGGCATCACCGGCACGCTGAAGATCACGGCGAACACGAAGGCGAGGATGGCGTAGGAGTCCCAGCGCCCGTACAGCGGGTTCTGGTTCGGGTCGTCGACGTCGATGCCGTAGAAGCGACGGTTCCCCCGTCCGTCACCGGCGCGTCCCGACGCACCGGGTGCGCCGGGTGCCGGGTACGCCGGTCCCTGCGGCGCGGGATAGGCGTTCGGCGTGTTCGCGCCGACGCCGGCGTTGCCGCCGGCATGCGACGGCGCCGACGCGGCGTCATCGCCCTTGTCGTCCGGATCGGGCGCGCCGTACAGGTACGGGTTGTAGTTCGGGCCGAACTGGCTGCGCATCGCGCCGTAGTCGAGATGGGCGTACTGCCCGTAGCGGGGCTGCGTCTGCCGCTGCGGCGCCGATGACGTCGATTGCGGTTGCGACGGCGAGAGGGACGGCGCCGACGGTTGAGACGGCGCGGCGGGACCGGACTGGGCCGGAGGCACGGACGCGCCTGCGGATACGACGGAACCCGATGGGCGGCCATCCGGCGCGGTGCCGTTCCCTCCCTGCTGCGAGGGGTCGGTCGGTTGCTGTTCGGATGCGCTCATCGGGTTCCTCCTGTGTCGTCCTTCATCGTAGCCCATCGGTTTCGCCGGCGGCCTATTCGGCCCATGCCGGCGGAACCTCACGGCTTTGCGTCGTGGACGACGTGCCGCGCGTCAGGCGCGCAGCTGGGCGCCGAGTTCGGCGGCCTTGTCGACGATGGCCTTGCGGATCGCCTCGCTGTCCTCGGCGGACAGGGTCTTGGAAGGCGAACGGAAGACCACGGCGAACGCGAGGGACTTCTTGCCTTCGCCGAGGGCGTCGCCGGTGAACACGTCGAACAGCTCGATCGATTCGAGGTTCGCACCGGCGGCCTCACGCACCACGGCCTCGAGCTGGGCGGCGGTCACCGTGTCGTCCACGGTGAAGGCGAGGTCCTGCTTGACGGGCGGGAACGTGGAGATCGGCTTGGCCTGGACCGGCTTGCCGTCCAGCGTGGAGAACAGCGCGGTCAGGTTGAGTTCGAACGCGGCGGAGTGTTCGGGGAAACCGAGCGCCTCGTTGACGTGCGGGTGCAGTTCACCCACGAGGCCGACGGACACGTCGCCGACCATGACGTTCGCGAAGCGGCCCGGATGCCACTGGGCGGGCACGTCGGCGGCGGCCGGCTGCTTGAGCTCGATGGCCGCGCCGAGACGGTCGGCGATGCGCCGCACGGCCTCGACGGCGTCGGACCAGTCGACCGGACGCTTGCCGCCCAGCCAGCCGGAGTCCTCGGCCAGGCCGGTCAGGATGCCGGCCACATGGTCGGGCTGGTCCGGCAGGCCGGCATCGAGCGCGGCGAGCTGCTCCTCGGTCGGCTTGACGCCGCCGGGCAGCGCGGGGATGGCGGGCGCGTCCGGGTTCCACAGGTACACGTGGCCCAGCTCGTAGAGCGAGATGTTCTCGAGGCCGCGGCGGATGTTGCGCTGCACGGTGGTGGCGAGCGTCGGCAGGATGTGGCGGCGCAGGAACGGACGGTCGCCGTACAGCGGGTTGGCGATCTCGACGCTGACCTTCTTGGTGGCCTCCGCGTCGTAGCCGAACGCCTTGTAGTCGGCGTCGCCCACGAACGGGTAGCTCAGGGCCTCCACCATGCCGTATTCGGCGAGCTCGTCGGCCACGCGGCGGCGGCGCAGCTGGTCCGGGGTCAGACCCACGAGGCCCTCCACCGGGGCGGGCGGCACGGTGACCGGAATCTCGTCGTAGCCGACGAGACGGGCCACCTCCTCCACCAGGTCGCACGGCTCGTTCAGGTCGGGACGCCAGCTGGGCGGGGTGACGGAGAATTCGCCGTTGCCGCCGCCGGCCACCTTGCAGCCGATGTCGGTGAGGATGTCGGAGATCTCGTTGATCGGGGTGTCGAGGCCGGCCACGCGCTTGACCTCGGAGGCCTTGAAGTGGATGGCGCGGCGGCGCACGGTGTTGTTCACATCCGTCGGATGCTCGCTGGGTTCACCGGAACCGTACTTGACGAGCAGTTCGGCGGCCATCTGCGCGGCGGCCGGCTGCAGCTGGAAGTCGACGCCGCGTTCGAAGCGGCGGGACGCCTCGGACGGAATCTTGTGGCGGCGGGCGGAGCGGGCGATGGACACCTGGTCGAAGTGCGCGGCCTCGAGGAGGATGTTCTTCGTGTCCGCGGTCACTTCGCCGTACAGGCCGCCCATCACGCCGGCGAGGCCGATGATGCGCGAGGCGCGCTGGCCGTTCGGCGAATCGGTGATGAGCAGGTCCTCGGGGCTGAGCTCATGCTCCTTGCCGTCCAGGGTGGTGAGCTTCTCGCCGGCGTTCGCGCGGCGCACCACGATCGGCGGTTCGAGCTTGTTGAGGTCGTAGGCATGCATGGGCTGGCCCAGGTCGAGCATCACGTAGTTGGTGACGTCCACGGCCAGGGAGATGGAGCGCATGCCGGCGCGGATGAGGCGGCGGCGCATCCAGTTCGGCGTGTGCGCGTTCGGGTCGAACCCGCGGATGACGCGCGCGTAGTAGCGGTCGCAGCCGGGCACGCCGTGGATCGGATTGTTGTCCTCGATGTCCACCTGGACCTCCGGGACAGTGCCGGAGGCCTCGCCGGCCGGTTCGGGGGTCTTCTCATTGAGCTCGACCACCGGATCGGTGAACGCGGCGCCGGTGGAGTGGTGGTATTCGCGGGCCACACCACGGTAGGACAGCGTGTAGCCACGGTCCGGGGTGATGTTGATCTCGAGCAGCGGCTGGTCGAGGTGCAGCAGGTGCATCGCGTCGTCGCCGGGCTTGAGGGCCTCGTATTCCTCCTCGGTGAAGCCGTAGTGGCGCAGCAGGATGATGCCGTTGTGGTCGTCGCCGAGACCCAGCTCGCGCTCGGAGGCGCACATGCCGTTGGAGATGTGGCCGTAGGTCTTGCGTGGCTCGATGCGGAAGTCGCCGGGCAGGACGGCGCCCGGAAGCGTGACGACGACCTTCTCGCCGGCGGCCATGTTGGGCGCGCCGCAGATGATGCCGCGCGGCACCTTGTTGCCGTTCTCGTCGGTCTCGTTGTATTCGGGGCCGACGTCCACGTGGCACCAGTTGATGATCTTGCCGTTCTTCTGCGGCTCCGGGGTGGCGTCCACCACGTAGCCGACGACGATCGGGCCGGTCACCTGGGAGGAGTGGATCTCCTCCTCCTCGAGACCGACCTTCACCAGATCCTTGGCGAGCTGCTCGTAGGTGAGGTCGGCGGGGACCTCGACGTGTTCCTTGAGCCAATCGATGTCAACCATAGGCATGGGTAATCACTCCCCCATCACAAACTGTTCGGCGAAACGCACGTCGCCCTCGACGAGGTCGTGCATGTCGTTGATGTCGCTCCGCAGCAGCAGCGTGCGCTCCATGCCCACGCCGAACGCGAAGCCGGTGTACTCGTTCGGGTCGAGCCCGGCGGACTTGAGCACGTTCGGGTTGACCATTCCGCAGCCGCCCCATTCGAGCCAGCCCGGTCCGCCCTTCTTGTCCGGGAACCACAGGTCGAGTTCGGCGGAGGGCTCGGTGAACGGGAAGTAGCTCGGGCGCAGGCGGGTCTTGGCCTCCGGGCCGAACATGGCGACGGCGAGCTTGTCGAGCACGCCCTTGAGGTCGGCCATGGTCAGGTGCTTGTCGACGGCGAGCGCCTCGCACTGGTGGAACACCGGGGTGTGGGTTGCGTCGAGCTCGTCGGTGCGGAACACGCGGCCCGGGCTGGCGATGTACAGCGGCACGCCGCGGGTGAGGAGGGCGCGGACCTGGTCGGAGGAGGTCTGCGTGCGCACCACCATGTTGGAGCCGACGAAGCCGGCCGCGTCCTTGGCCTGGTTGCCCTTGACGTAGAAGGTGTCCTGCATCTGGCGGGCCGGATGGTCCGGGCCGAAGTTGAGGGCGTCGAAGTTGTACCATTCGGCCTCCACTTCGGGGCCGGCGGAGATCTGCCATCCCATGGAGATGAAGAAGTCCTCGACGTCCTCCATGAGCTTGGCGAGCGGATGACGCGCGCCCAGGGGCTTGCGGTTGACGGGCAGCGTCATATCGACGGTCTCGGCGGCGAGTGCGGCGGCCTCGGCGGCCTCCTTGAGCTCCTTCTCCTTGGGGCCGTAGGCGCGGCCGAAGTCGGCGCGCAGCTTGCCCATGAGCTTGCCGGCTTCCTTCTTCTGGTCCTTGGGCAGTGCCCCGATGGCCTTGCTGGCCTGCGTCATCGCCGAATCGGCGCCGGCGTATGCGGTCTTGATGGCCTTCAATTCCTCCAGCGTGGAGGCGTTCTGGATTTTCGCGATGCCTTCGGTAACCGCATCGGTCACCGCTTGCGCATCGAATAGCGCTTCTGCCACGAGCACCCTTTCCTTTATATCTGCTTCACTGACGTGCATAGCACGTGGGGCAATGCGCGAAAACACGCATTTCCCAAGCGTTGTCCAACTTCACATTGTCACGGTACGACTCGACATGGCCGCCCGGTTCCATCACGTGGTCGCGGTGCGTCCGGCGCATGGCCGGCACGTGACCGGCATGCGACCGACCCGTCCGCGGCGGTCTCACCGCCCGCTCATGGCGATGCTCATGAGCATGACGGCGGCGGAGGTGCCGAGGTTGAGCGATTCGGCCTTGCCGTAGATCGGGATGGACACGATGCGGTCCATGCGTTCCAGGATGGCGGAGGGCAGTCCCCTCGCCTCGTTGCCGAACAGCACGGCGTCGCCGCGCACGTCCTTCGCGCCGGCCTTGCCGCCCGTCTTGTCCGGGCCGCCCGTCTTGTCCGCGGCGCGTTCGGCGAGCAGGTCGGGCAGCGATTCTAGCTTGCGTTCGGGCGTGCCGTACACGTCGGCGGCGACGGTGCGGAGGCCGGCGCGTTCCATCCACTTGAGGTAGGTGCCAGTATCCATGCGCAGCACGGGGATGTGGAACAGGGAACCGGCGGTGGAGCGGATGACCTTCGGGTTCAGCGGGTCCACGCATTCGTCGACGAACACGACGGCGTCGCATCCGGCGGCGTCGGCCGCACGGATCACGGTGCCGGCGTTGCCGGGGTCGCGCACCTGCCAGAACGCGGCGAGGAGCGGGCGTTCGGCGAGACGGACGGCGGTAATCTCCGTGCGGAGCGTTTCGATGTCGCCCACGGCGACGACGCCCTGTGCGTCCTTGCTGATTTTGGCCATCACCTCGCGGGTGACGTGATGCACGTAGATCGGCGACTTGCGGGATTCCTGCGACTTGTCGACGATCGCGGCGAGCGTGTCGGGTACGTACGGCTCGCCTTCGGGCGTGACGTCGACCGCGACGTACAGGTCGCTCACCACGTCGGGACGCCACGTGACGGCCTCACGCACGGACTGCGGCCCTTCGATGAGGAAGCGGCCGGAGCGTTCGCGGCCGGCCGGGCGCGCGAGGCCGGCGACGCGCTTGATGCGGTCGGATTTCGGGTTGTCGATCACTGCATGGTTGATGGGCATGCCCTCCACCCTACCGTCACGCCTACCGCGGCGAGGCCGCGCCCGCATCCGCGCCGAGCCCCATGGCCGCGAGCCCTGCGGCATGGCCCACGGTGCTTTCCCGCACGAGCAGACGCGAGTCGACGACCCGCGCCCGGTGCCGATGCGCGGCGCCGTCCCCTCGGATCTCGCCGACGAGCAGTTCGGCCGCGGCCGTTCCCATGTCGTCCCACTGCGGGGCGATGGTGGTCAACGGCATCGGACCGTCCCAGGTCATCGTGTTGCC
This sequence comes from Bifidobacterium sp. CP2, assembly GCF_018555635.1. Classification (NCBI taxonomy): domain Bacteria; kingdom Bacillati; phylum Actinomycetota; class Actinomycetes; order Bifidobacteriales; family Bifidobacteriaceae; genus Bifidobacterium; species Bifidobacterium sp. CP2. The sequence continues at coordinate 35,582 of NZ_JAFEJX010000011.1, forward strand.
TTCGCAGCCCATGACCGCCACCTGTCCCGGCACGTCCACGTCCGCGGCCATCAGCCCTTTGATGACGCCTGTGGCGGTGGCGTCGGTGATCGCGATCACCGCGTCCGGACGGTCCGCCGGATTCCGTTTGGCCAGCGCGTCGCCCACGGCCATGCCGTCGGCCTCGCCGTTGCAGTCCTCGACTGTCGTCCACTCCACGCCGATTCCCGGATGCTCCGCAACGACCTCCCCGATGCCGAGGCACCGCTCGTGCGCGGATTGGATGTCCTCGGCGGGGGCGACCACCATGATGCGCCGGCGGCCCAGTTCGATGAGATGCCGGGCCGCGAGCCGTCCGGTCTTCCGGTTGTCCGCCGCCACGCTGCACAGCTTCGAGCCGTCGCCCAGATAGTCGACGACGACCGTGGGGATGGACAGCCGATAGTGCGGTGTCCATGTGGAGCTCGGATACGGCACGATGAGCATGCCGACCATCTGGCTGCCTTGGAAGTAGTCGAGGTAGCGGTCGGTGAGCACGCCGTCGTTGTCCGTGCCGGCCACGAACAGGTCGAGGTCGTTCGCGCGCGCCACACGCTGCGCGCCCGTCGCGATGCCGGCGGTGCTCGCATGGCTGTAGCCGGTCACGACGAGTCCGATGGCGGGGTTCGCGCCGCCGGCCAGGATGCTGGCGTTGCGGTTGGGGACGAAGCCCAGTTGCGCGATGGCGCCGGCGATGGCCTCGCGTTTCGACGCAGACAGCTTTTCCGGGTGGTTGAGATAGTTCGATACCGTGCCCCGTGACACGCCCGCCCGGTGGGCGACGTCCATGATGGTCACACGTCCCATGCCATCCGCCTCTCTTGTTCGCCGCGGACATCGACGCCGCGACATCGACGTCCTCGTCCGCTGACGCCACACCACTATACTCAAGAACGATAATTGAGGGCTCTTTCCATGCAGGGAAAGGGCCCTCGTGTTGGTGGCGCGCGGCGCGCCCGGAGGAGAGTGGACGCGCCGCGCACGATTATCGGTTCCGGCCGGGCATCATCGTCCGGCCGCGTCAGGCGGGAGCGGGCTACTTCACGGTGAAGCCCTGCTCCTTGCCGTAGGCGACGAGCTTCTCCTGCCATTGGGCGAAGCCCTGTTCGAGCGTCGTGCCGCTGCCTTCCGCGTAGGCCTTGCCCACGGTGTCGGAGTAGACCTTGTTGGCGTACGCCTGGTACGGCAGGAACGGGAATCCTGCGGTCACGGACTTCTCGGCCTCGGCGAGCACCTCGTTGATCTTCTGGCCGCCGAAGTAGTCGTCGGTCTTGCCGAGCCATTCGGGGTCGTCGAGGGTGTCGAGCACGGCGGGGAAGGCGCCCATGTCGACCTGGATCTTGTGGCCGCCGCCGTAGCCGATGTACTGGAGGAACTTGTAGGCCAGCTTCGCGTTGCGCGAGCCCTTGACGATCGAGTATCCGCCGCCGCCGGACTCGGAGTTCGTGGAGGAGCCGTCGCCCTTGGGCGCGAGCGCGACGCGGAACTTGCCGGATGCGGAGCCCACGCTGCTCTTGAGTGTGATCGGCATCCAGCCGCCGGCGAGCACCACGGCGTTCTTGCCGTCGGCGAGCGCACGGTACCAGTCGTCGGTCCACCAGGAGGTCTTGGTGTCGATGAGATGCTCGTCGATCATCTTCTGCCAGAAGTCGATGTAGCGTTGCGTGCCCTTGTCGCCGGTCAGGTCGATCTTCACGTCGGATTCGCCGACGCCGAAGGGCTGGGCTCCGGCGGACCACATCATGCTCATCGCGTTGCCGGCCTCGGAGCCGCTGTCGGCGGTGATGTAGTAGTCGTCGCCGAGGGCGTGAATCTTCTTGGCGGCCTCGTAGAACTCGTCCCAGGTCTTCGGCGGTTCGGTCACGCCGGCCTTGTCGAAGATCTCCTTGTTGTAGAACATGGCCAGCGGGCCCATGCCGCCGGGCATCGAGTAGACCTTGCCGTTGACCGTCACGCCGGCCTTGGCGCTGTCCGTGAACTTGTTCATGATCGAGCCGGCGCCGTACTGGTCGAGGTCCTCGAGGGCGTCGGAGAGCACGAACTGGGTGATGGCGTCATAGTTGAGCTGCACGATGTCCGGTGCGCCCGATCCCGCGGACAGCGCGTTGTTCAATGCCGAATACTCCTCGTCGGACGAGCCGGCGTTGACGACCTTGACCTTGACGCCCGGATTCTCCTTTTCGAAGCCTTCGGCCATCTTCTTGACCGCGGACTCCCAGGACCACACCAGGATCTCGCCCTGGTCGTCGGATCCGGCGGCGGACTGCGCCTCGCCGCAGGCGGCGATCGGCGCCACCGCCATCACCGTGGCCGCGGCGGCGGCCACGAGGCGGATTCCTCGTCGTGTGATGTTCATCGGAATACTCCTTTGTATCTCTGGTATCTCTTTTTCATTGTCGTATGCATCGGCATCCGTGTGCCGCGTGCATGCGCCGTATGTGGTCCGCCGTGCCGGCCCGCCCGATGGGGCGGCCTCGCCCGGCGTATGTGAGGGGCTCAGACGGTGATGTCGTATCGTCCGGGTCCGACCCAGTCGTTGCGTCCGCCCGCGTTCACCAGGGCCTTGGAGCCCGTGGGGACGTTGAAGGACACGTGCAGCCTCCCTTCCCGTAGTCGCCATCGGAGATCGATCCGCCCGCGGGGGCCTTCGTGCGCGACGTGCGCCTCGGTGACTCCCCCACCGGGATGCGGGTCCACGGCGAACGCGTCCCATCCGGGTTCGAGCGGTTTCAGGCCGCCGAGCTCGTCGTGCATCCATTCGGCGACGACGCCCAGCCAGTAGTGGTTGAACGAGGTCATGCCGCCGGGGTTGATGCTGCCGTCGGGGCGGATGGAGTCCCATCGTTCCCATGTGGTGGTGGCGCCCATCGTCACCTGGTAGAGCCAGGAGGGGCAGGTGCGGCAGGTGAGCACGCGGAACGCGGTGTCCCGGTGGCCGCTTTGGGCGAGCGCCCGCAGCAGGTATGGGGTGCCGGCGAATCCGGTGCCGACGTGGTGGCCGCCTTGTTCCACGAGCCGTGCGAGGCGTTCGCCCGCCTGGGATGTCCATGCGGGGTCGTCGCGGCGCAGTCCGAAGACGATGGCCAGCGTGTAGGCACATTCCGTGTCGGAGGTCATGGCGCCGTCGGCTCGGGTGAACGCCTCGGCGAAGCCTGCGCGAATCCGGTCCGCGAGCGACGCGTATGTCGCGGCGTCGTCGTCATGGCCGAGGATGCCGGCCATGCGCGCGACCAGTTCGGCCGAGTGCATGGCGAACGCGGTGGCGACCAGGGGTTTCTCGGTCATCGCCTGTTCGGGATGGTCGGGCGGGGCGGTGGGGTCGAGCCAGTCGCCGAATTGTCCGCAGACCTGGTCGGGTTCCCGGCGCCATACGCCGTCGGGGTCGAGCCGGCTCGCCACGTCGTCCATCCATGCCCGGGCCGCGGGATAGTGCCGGGCCAATCGGAGGGCGTCGCCCTCCTCCTGGTAGACCGCCCATGGGACCAGTACGGCGCTGTCACCCCAGATGGCGATCGCGTCGACCTTGCGCCAGTCGGGTATGGTGATGAAGGGGATGAACGGCGGCACGGTGCCGTATCGTGCGATCTCGCCGTCGAGGTTGCCGAGCCAGTCGGAGAGGAAGTCTCCGGCGGCGGCGAGACGCAGGGCCGTGGGCGAGAACATCGCGATGTCGCCGGTCCAGCCGAGCCGTTCGTCGCGCTGCGGGCAGTCCATGGGGAACGAGAGGAAGTTGGAGCGCATCGAGCGCACGATGTTGTCGTGCAGGCGGTCGAGGTCCTCGTCGGAGCAGGAGAACCAGCCTCGGCGTTCCATGTCGGTGGTGTACGCGCATGCGGTGAGGTCGTCCGGGGAGAGTTCGTCGGCGGGCCATCCGCTGATCGCGGCGTAGCGGAAGCCGTGCATGGTGAACGTCGGCTCCCATTGGGCGGCGGGTCCGGCGGACACGTATTCGTCGGTCTGGATGTCCTCGCGGCGCAGGGGGCGCAGGGCGAGTCCGCCGTGTTCGTCGAGCACTTCCGCATGCCGGATGGTGATGACCGTTCCGGGTTCCGCCTGCGGTATGGACAGGCGGATGCGCTGGCTGCAGTTGACACCGAAGTCCACGATGAACGTGCCGTCGTCCCGCTTGCGGATGTCGACCGGCCGGTGGCGTCCGACGAGACGGATCGGGTTCTGTTCCAGCGCGGTGAGCTTGAGCTGGTCCAATGGCAGTTCGGTGACACGGCTCCAGGTATCGTCCACGGGGTGCGACGGGTCGCACCAGTGCGGGTCGTCCAAGCGGGCGTCGAATCGTTCGCCTTCGTACAGTCCGCTGCGGACGATGGGTCCTTTCCTCGCCTTCCACGTGCCGTCGTAGGCGTTGGAGACGATCTGCTGGAGGGAGCCGTCGGCGTACATGACGTCGATCTGCGCGTAGACGCCGAGCCGGTCGCCGTAGTAGTCCACGACGCCGCCCGCGTAGCCGTACCGGCCGCGGTACCATCCGTCCGCGAGCTTGAAGCCGAACGTGTTGTCGCCTTGGCGCAGGTATGGCGTGACGTCGTAGGTGAGGTACGGCAGGCGGTCGTCGTAGTCGACCCAGCCGGGGGCGAGCACGTCGTCGCCGACGCGTTCGCCGTTGACCCACGGTTCGAACAGGCCGTAGGCGCTGACGTACATGCGCGCCGCGACCGGCTTGCGTTCGATGCGTGCGTCGCCGCGGATCAGCGGGGCGTGGCGTCCGTCGGTCCACGGTTCGGGCCATGCCGGTCCGACCATGGCGCCTCGCCACTGCCAGTGGTGCAGGATGCCCGGTTCGAAGCGCACGCTTGCGCCGGTGCCGACGGCATCGCCGGCGGCTGTGCCGGGGCCCGTTTCGTCCGCGTCGTCCGACATGGGAATCACGGTCACCGTCACCTGTTCGTGCGTCTTCGCTTCCGTGAACGGCCATGCGTGCAGGATGTTATCGCCGGCGGGCACGCGGGTCTCTTCGACGACCGGCTTCTCGCCCGGCATTGCGCGGGTGGCGCGGATGACGGCTTCGGCGCCGTCCGGCAGCGGGACGTCCTCGTCGTACGTCCAGCTGATGCGCGGCGCGCCGGTGCCGATGCCCAGCACGTCGCCGGCATGATGTTCGACGGTGACCCGCCGAATGTCGGGGAGCCTTCCCTCTGTTGTCGTCCGTTGTTGCGTCATCGCAATCACCTCCTTTTTGGAGCGCTCCATTGGAACGCTCCAAATATAACGCCAATCGTTCGGTGAAGCCAATCCGGCGTGTCGTGGAATGAGACGCTAGACCTCCGCGCATACGGAGCGCAATCACGCCGGACCCTACTTTCACAGCACCATGCGCATCAATCATCGGGCGGCATCGGATGCATACACTTCTCGCCTCGCATCAGGCTGGACTATTCCCTCACTCGTCATCCGCCTTTACGGTCAGCATACGTTCCACCAAGTCGATCATGAGATCCTTTTCGCCGGGGTCGCTCACCGCGATCAGCAACGTGATAGCGGCGAGGTCGTTGTTGGTGACGACCGGCTTGCCGCCATCGTCGAAGGCGTCGGCGTTCCCATCAAGGAACCCCACGAACGACGCCGCCGCCATACGTTTATTGCCATCGGCGAACGGATGGTCCTTCACCATGAAATACAGCAGATGGGCAGCCTTCTCCTCTACGGTCGGATACAAGTCCTGTCCGGCGAAGCTCTGATACACGGCACCGATGATGCGCTCAAGCGCATCCCCACGCTCCTGCCCAAGCAGGGAATCATCAGGATATTCCTCCCGCAGACGGACCACCAATGCCCGCGCCTCCGCGGCCGTGAACTTCCAGACCGGTTTCATCCGAGGATTCGGCGCGAGAGCATGCGCATCATAGTCACGAAGCATATCCAACCCGGGCAGGTAGCTCGACACCACATCGGCGATGCCGGAGGCGAGCCGGTCATCGCTGCGGGCCAGCACCTTGACGACCCTCTCCAGCTGGTTCAGACGGCGCTCGTTGACGGCGTAACCCGCCATGAGATACTGCCGCAACACGCTGGTGGCCCATCGGCGGAAGCTAGTGGCACGCCTTGAGTTAACCCTGTACCCCACCGAAATAACCATGTCCAGGTTGTACACATTCACTGTGCGCCTGACCCGACGGGCGCCTTCGACACGAACTTGTTCCATTTTGGAACAAGTTGACCCATCAAGCTCGCCATCGGAAAGAATATTGGACACATGTTTTCCTATGGCCTGACTTTTCGTGCCGAATAATTCCGCCATCTGCGCCTGGGTCAGCCACACGGTATCACCTTGCACGTTGACCTCAAGCTGCACCGAACCATCATCGGACCGGTAGAGTTCGATGTCCCTGCTTGTCATCGTTCGCTCCAATCATTTCGTGCCCATCGAAAGGCGGCCGTCCATCGATTACGAACGAGTCTACGAATCGGCCCGGCGACCGGAACATATCTTCCGGTTCCGGCTTCCCCGGCGTGTCGTAATACGACGAACCGCATTGCGGACCGGTACACACGCCCGGATGGCTCGTGCGCCACCGAACGCGAGTCTTCGCCGCCAAAGCCGAAATCCGCCGTCATAATCCTGTTCCTTTATCCAGGTTCTTCTGATTCTCGGCGTCCCGCTGCTGCATGGCGAAGATGTGCTTCTGTGTTTCGATTTCGGCGCGCAGCTGCTCTTCCGTCGGCAGGTAGAGCTTGTATTTCGCCGCGAAGAGCTGGTCGCTGTCATGCAGGACCGAATATCGGGCGATGTCTTCGCTGGTTTCGGAACACAATACGATGCCGAGCGTCGGATTGTCCCCCAGTCCGCGCATCCGTTCGTCGTACATGCGCACGTACATGTCCATCTGGCCTACATCCTGATGGGTGATTCGAGTGGTCTTCAGATCGATCAGTACGAAGCATTTCAGTATGTAGTTGTAGAACACCAGATCGATGTAGTAGTCGTTCTCGTCCGTGTGGATGCGCTGTTGCCGTGCCACGAACGCATATCCCTTGCCCAGTTCCAACAGGAACTTCTGCAGGTTCGCGAGAATGCTGGATTCCAGCTTGGATTCAGTGAAATCCGTTTTGGGGTCGAGACCCAGGTATTCGGCCACCACAGGATTCTTGATGAATTCCAGTTTGTCCTGCTGGTACGGCTCGGTCTTGGATTCCATCTCGCGCCGCACGCGATCGGGATGCTGGGACATCAGCATCCGCTCATAGTATTGCGTGTCGATGTTCCGGTTCAGCGTGCGTGAGCTCCAGTTCTGCGCCAGCGCCTCATGTTCGTACCAATTACGGGCTTTGGCGTCGGTGACGCGAAGCAGGCTGCGATAATGCGTCCATGTCAGCAGACCGGATTGTGCACGCAGTGCGTTCACAATCTCCGGGAACGCACGGTAGAACTGCACGCAGTAGTACAGTGTCCGCCGATTCAATCCCTTATGTCCGACTCACGCCCGCGATCACGCGCCTTGGAAGGAGAAATGCCAGTAGCCGGTGTACACGGCCGCACCGAGCGCGGTGAGCGGAATCGCCAGCGAGATCGCGCAGAACACCGCGTCGATCGGATGCAGCCGGCTCACGCGCGCCGCCGAACGCGGGCCCGTGCCGCCGAAACCGCGCGCCTCCATGGCGGTGGCGAGCTTCGTGGCGCGGCGGATGGACAGGACCAGCAGGCCGAACGCCTGCGAAAGCCCGCGCCGCACGGCGTTGCCGTCGCCGAGACCGCGTGAGCGGCGGGACAATCCGAGCGCCCGCCAATCGTCCTGCAGCAGCGTGAACATACGCATGCCGGCGAGCCCGCCGTACACGAACCGGGGCGAGAAGTGCAGAATCTGCACGAGACCATCGGCCAGATCGGTGGGGTCGAGGCCGAGCGCGAGCACCACGCCAGGCACGGCGATGGCGAGCACGCGCAGGAACGTGGCGAGCGCCAGATACGTGGAGCCTTCGGACACCACGATCCATCCTGCGGAGAACCAGATGTCGCCGGAGGTGCGGCCGTACAGGAACACGGAGACGAAGCCGCCCACGGCGGCGATCCACACGGGCCAGGTGCTGCGGCATACACGCAGCGGGTTCACGCCGCCGATCCACAGCAGCAGCACCTCGAGCCCCAATGCCACGGAGGCGGAAACCACGTCGAGGCTGACGAACATGGGGATGCACATGAGCAGTGCGCCGATGATGCGCGCCACCGGGTTCACCTTCGCGATGAACCATGAGGGGGATGCGGGACGGGCCGGTTCGCGGCGCGCCTCCGGCGGAGTGACGAGCACCGTGCCGTCCGGATGCACCGCCCGGCTTAGCGCCGTGGGGGAACCGTCCGTCTCGCCAGGGTGGCCGGCGACTCCGACGGACACAGACGTATCGGCATCGGCCGGACGGACCGTAAGCCTGATGGAATCGCTCATCGCGACGTCTCCCCCTTCGCGAAATCGAACATGATGCGCCGGGCGTGCAGCGCCCTGACGAGCGGTTCGTCGTGCGTGACGACGATGACGGCGGAACCCTGGTCGCGCACGGCGGCGATGAGGTCGACCATCTCACGCCATGTGGCGTAGTCCTGGCCGAAGGTCGGTTCGTCCATGACGAGGATCCTCGGCGCGCCGGCGAGCATCGAGGCGACGGACAGGCGGCGCTTCTCGCCGCCGGACAGCGTGTACGGGTTGGCGGGCGCGAACCGGCTCAGGTTCATGCGTTCGAGCATGCGGTCGGCGATGGCGTACGCCTCCTCTTGGCTCGCACCGCGTGATTTCGGTCCGATGGCGACCTCGTCGCGCACGATCGGCGCGGCGAACTGGTGTTCGGGCTCCTGGAAGACCATGCCGATACGGCCGAGCAGTTCGCGGCTCCTCCATGCGTACGGTTCGTCGCCGCGGGCGCCTGCGGCGATGTCGCCGCGGATGCGCACATGGCCAGTGAGCGGCTTGAGCAGGCCGGCAAGCGTCAGGGCGAGCGTGGATTTGCCGGCGCCGTTCGGCCCCATGAGGGCCGTGACCTCGCCGGCGAAGAATTCGAGATTGATATGCGAGCCGAGCGCGGAGCCGCGTCCGAAGCTCAGGTCCTCGGTGACGAGCACGGGTGCGTCGTCCGTCTTGGGGCCGTCCGCGTCCGCAGCTGCGGATCGTCCTCCGCCGGGGACGGGTGCGTCGCCCGTCTCGTCGAATGAAGCGAGCCGGACGTCGCCGTGCCGTCCGGGGCCGCGGTCCGGGATGGGCCGTCCGGGCACCCACGCCCCGCCTTGCGCGAGCAGGTCGCCGTATTCGCCGAACACCTGTTCGGGGGTGCCGTCGGCGATGACGCCGCCCACGTGGGAGTCCGGGTCGGGATGTCCGATGACGACGACACGGTCGATGAGGTCCATCCATACGTCGATGTGGTGTTCGACGACGACCATGGTCTGGCCGGTCGCGTCGAGCACATGGCGGACGGCGTCATGCACTTCGGCGACGCCTTCCGGGTCGAGGTTCGCGGTGGGTTCGTCGAGCAGCAGGAGGCCCGGCTGCATGGCGAGCACGCCGGCGAGCGCGAGACGCTGCCGCTGTCCACCGGACAGGTGGCGCGTGGACCGGTCGAGGTCGATGTCCTTGAGGCCGACCAGGTCGAGCGATTCGCGCACGCGCCGCCAGGTCTCGTCGCGTGGGACGTCGAGGTTCTCGCAGCCGAAGGCCGCGTCGTCGCCCACGCGTTCGAGGATGATCTGCGAATCCGGGTCCTGCAGGACGAGGCCCGCCTTGCCTCGTGCGACGCCGGCTTCGACGCCGTCGATGGTGAGCGAGCCTTCCTGTTCGCCTTCGTCGGATCCGCCGAGCACGCCGGCCAGTCCGGCCATGAACGTGCTCTTGCCGGCACCGGAGGCCCCGAGGAGCAGCACGTGCTCCCCGGGCTGGATGGTCAGATTGATGTCACGCAGCGCGAAGTCCTTGCGCGTGGTGTGGCGCCAACCCCATCCCTTCACTTCGACGCCGGCGGGGGTGATGCGCATCAGACGCGCGCCTCGGCACGGCCGGAGGCGAAACGATCGAGCGCGCCGGTGGCGGCGAGCGCACGCTGCACGCCGAGCATGACGACGCCGATGATGATGCCGGAAAGGATGGAGGTGACGAGGTAGACGGCCACGTAGCCGGCGCTCCAGGCCGGGTGGGTGGCCCAGTAGTAGGCCCAGCAGCCCACGGCGGCGAGCGCGCCGGACAGCATGATGGTGCCGATGTTCCACTTCTTCCACATGAAGATCGCGAAGGCGATCTCGGCGCCGAGGCCCTGCAGGATGCCGACGATGAGCGAGCCGCCGACGCCCCACTGGTTGCCGAGCGTGAGCTCGAGGAACGCGGCGAGCGTCTCGGCGAACAGGGCGGCGCCCGGCTTGCGCACGATGATCGCGGCGAGCGGGCCGGCAAACAGCCAGAAGCCGTTGAGCAGGCCTTCGAAGCCCGGGGTGACGGCGCCGAAGATCTCCAGCGGGACGGCGCAGACGACGTCCCAGCCCCAGAAGATGACGCCGGATGCGACGGCGATGACGGCGGTGACGACGATGTCGACGACGCGCCACTTGTAGTTGGCCTTGGCCACTTCAGCCATGGTTGTGCCTTTCCTCTCTCAACAAGGCACGGGTGAAGGTAAGAGCGACAATTCCGCGGCCGGCATTGCCCGGCGGCGTCCCATCGGTCGAAACCCGTTCAGGTCTCCTCTCAGCCGCCTTGTGGCAGCTCCCGTGTCAGCTCCTCACCATAAATGACGTAGCCGACGAAATCAAGACTCCGTCGGCTACGTCACATGAATCGTCCGCGGGGCCGCGTCACTCGCCGAGCTTGGCGAGCAGGAGCGCCTCGGTGATGACGTTGTTCTTGAGTCCCGACAGCGAGATGGACTCGTTGGGGCTGTGCGCGTTGGCCTTCGGATCCTCCGGTCCGGTGACGAGCACCTGCGCGGAGGGGAAGAGGCGCTGCAGTTCGGGGATGAACGGGATGGAGCCGCCCTCGCCCTTGTTGATGGGGGCGACACCGAACGCCTCCTCCATCGCCTCGAGCGCGTCCTTGGTGGCGACGGCGTCCGGATCCATCGCCCAGCCCATGCCGTTCTCGAGCTTCGTGACCTCGACCTCGGCGCCGAACGGCGGGTTGGAGACGAGGAAGTCGGCGAGCGCGTCCTGCGCCTCTTCGGGCCGCTGGTTCGGGGCGGTCCTCAGGGACAGACGGAAGCGGGTCTCGGGGCTGATCACGTTGAACGAGCCCTCGACCGGGTGCGCGTCGAAGCCGATGACGGTGAGGCTCGGCTTGGTCCACAGGCGGGAGGCGAGCGAGCCGGAGCCGGCGAGCGTGTAGGAGTCGACGATGCCGGCGTCCTCGCGCACGGTCGCCTCGTCGAGGTCGCGCTGGAGGCCGCCGATCGGCTCCTCGGCGGCGACGCCCGGCACGGCGAGGTCGCCGTTGCCGTCGTACAGGGAGGCGATGAGCATCGCGGCGAGCGTGTTGGAATCGAGGATCGGACCGCCGTACTGGCCGGAGTGGACAGGGTGCTTGAGGGCGCGCACGGTGACGTCGACGCACGTGTTGCCCCTGAGCGAGGTGGTGAGGGACGGGATGTCGGCGGACCAGTTGCCGGAGTCGGCCACGATGATGACGTCGGAGGCGAATTCGTCCTTGTGCGCCTCGATGAACGGGATGAAGCTGGGCGAGCCCATCTCCTCCTCGCCTTCGATGAAGATCTTCACGTTGACCTTGAGGTCGTCGCCCAAGGCCTTCAGGGCTCCGGAGTGGATGGCGATGCCACCGCCATCGTCCGCGGAGCCGCGGCCGTAGAGGCGGCCGTCGACCTCGGTGCCGACGAACGGGTCGGTGTCCCACGCGGACGAGTCCGGCACGGGCTGCACGTCGTGGTGCGCGTACAGGAGCACGGTGGGGGCGTCCGGGTCGACGATGCGCGAGCCGATGACCTCCCACGCGCCCGGGGTGCCGTCCGGGTTGGTGGACTGGACGACCTTCGCGTCGACGCCGACCTCGCGCATCTGTTCGGCGACGAATTCGGCCGACCTCCTCATATGCTCGCCGGTGATGCCCTTGGCGGACACCGAGCCGAGCGCGATCTTGCGGTTGAGCACGTCGACGATGCGGTTCCAGTCCGCCTCCACGCGCGCGCGGATCCCATCCACGGTCGGTTGTGCCATCGATGACCCTCCTTTATATAGGTGACAGTGCTGCGCCGACGCCGCCCGGCCGTCGCACGCGGGGCTCCGTAGCCCCCGTATGACGCCGTTCCGCGGCCATGGCGCGTCCAGACGCCACCGTAACCTGCAAGCATGACATGGAACCCGTTCAAGAAGAAGGAGACGGCCCAGGAGCCCGTCGACGCCGCGGCGTCGAAGCCGGTGAAGAAGGACCGCACGAAGAACGCCCCCACCCCGAAGATGAAGGACGCGCAGGCCGCCGGCATCCGCCCGCTGGTGCCGGCCGACCGCAAGGCCAGCGCGAAGGCCGCGAAGGCCCGTCTGCGCGAGCGTGAGAACGTCGAATACGAGGCGATGCAGAAGGGCGACCTCAACCACATGCCCAAGTCGGAGCGCCTCCCCTGGCGCATCTACATCCGCGACTACGTGGACGCCCGCTTCAACATCGGCGAGTTCTTCATCCCGGTGGCGTTCGCCATCCTCATCGGCTCGATGGTCATCACCACCGTGGCCCAGAGCGCCATGGCCTCGATGGTCATGATGATCCTCATGTACGCGTACCTGCTCGGCGTCGTCATCGACGTGTGGATCATGTGGCGCGGACTCAAGAAGAAGCTCATCGCCAAGTACGGCGAGAAGTCCGTGGCCAAGGGCACCCGCTCCGCCTCGTACGCGTGGAGCCGCGCCATCCAGATCCGCCGCTGGAGGCTCCCGAAGCCCCGCTACGACAAGCGCGGCCACTGGCCGGAGTGATTCCGGCGCCATCGGACGCACCCCACCCATGCAAGGCTCCCGCAGCCGGCCATCCGCCGGCTGCGGGAGCCTTGTTCGTCCGGCGGCGAACCCGCCCGCGCCGGCTACCATGGACGATATGACCGAAGAGCACACGAACGAAGCATTCGACATCGTCATCATCGGCGCCGGCCCGGGGGGCTACTCCGCCGCGCTGCGCGCCGCCGAACTCGGCAGGAAGGTGGCGCTCATCGAACGCGACGCCACCCTCGGCGGCACCTGTCTCAACCGCGGGTGCATCCCCTCCAAGGCGCTCATCACCGCCACCCACACCATCGACACCGTCCATCGGGCCGCCGAACTCGGCGTGCAGGCGCGCGTGGACGGCATCGACTACGGCACCCTGCGCGACTACCGTCTCCACGTGGTCGACACGATGACCGGCGGACTGGCCGCGCTCCTCGCGCACCGCGGCGTCACCGTGCTGCGCGGCGAAGCCGTCGACCTCGCCGTCATCGCCGGAACGCCGGCGGCCGAAGCGGCCGGAGCATCCGAAGACGGTCCCGCCGCCAATCTCGCCGTCACCATCCGCGCCACGGACGGCACGGCCGTCGAACGCTACCGCAGGGCCGGCAAGGCCGAACCGCTGACCGAAACCATCACCGTGACCGCCGGCGACGTCGTGCTCGCCACCGGCGCGCACCCGCGGCCGCTGCCCGGCGATCCGTTCCACGGTGCGCTCATCGACTCCACGCAGGCACTCGAACTCGACGAATTTCCCTCCTCCGCCGTCATCGTCGGCGCCGGCGCCGTCGCCATCGAATTCGCCTCCATGTGGAACGCCGCCGGCGTGGACGTCACCCTCCTCATCCGCAAGGACCGCGTCCTGTCCGGCTGGAACCGGCGCACCGCCGTCACCCTCACGCGCGAACTCGTCCGCCAGGGCGTCCATGTCGTGAAGGGCACGGCCGTCACGCGCGTGGACACCGGAGCAAACCTCGGCGCCACCGTCCACTACACCATCGGCGACGATCCCGCGGAACACCAGGCGTACAGCGAGATCGTGCTCGCCGCCATCGGCCGCGACCCGAACACCGGGTTCGACTGGCTCGTCCGCGCCGGCGTCACGCTCGACGGACACGGCTACGTGGTCACCGACCCACTCGGACGCACGCACGTGCCGAACGTGTGGGCCGTGGGCGACATCGTCGCCGGACACGCGCTCGCACACCGCGCGTTCGAACAGGGCGTCACCGTGGCCGAGGCCATCGCCGGACTCGACCCGAAGCCGGTGGACGAGACCACCGTCCCCAAGGTCGTGTTCTCCCATCCGGAGGCCGCCTGCGTGGGCCTCACCGGGCAGGAGGCCACGGCGGACCCGGACCTCAACGACGTCACCGAGACCTCGTATCCGATGCTCGGCAACGCGCGCATGCTCATGAGCGGCGTCGGCGGATCCATGACCATCGTCAGCGGCGCACGCGCCGACCGCCCGGACACGCCCGTGGTGCTCGGCGTGCACATCGTCGCCCCCGTCGCCTCCGACCTCATCGCCGAAGCCGAACAGCTCGTCGGCAACCGCGTGCCGTTGAGTGAGGCGGCACGGCTCATCCACCCGCATCCCACGTTCAGCGAGACCCTCGGCGAAGCCCTGCTCAAGGCCGACGGGCGCCCGTTGCACACGCGTTGAACGGCCTGCGGGCACGCATGCTGATAGAATCTGTGGCCAGTATGCGCAAATTCGACATCCAAGCGAGGAAGAATGGCTGACAAGGACGAGAAGAAGGACAAGAAGCCGGGGACGATCAAGCAGATCATCCAGATCTTCAAGTACACGTACAAGGAGGACAAGCAGCTGCCGTGGCTGCTCGCCGGCGTGATCCTCGCCCCGGTGGTCGTGGGCGTGGTGCTCGGCCTGATCTTCCAGTGGAACTGGCTCAACTGGATCTTCATCATGGCCGCCTTCATCATGCTCGGCCTCCTGTTCGGCACGATGACGCTCACCAACCGCGCGGACAAGGTCGGCTACCGTCAGCTCGAAGGCCGTCCCGGCGCCGCCATCAGCGTGCTCAGCAACATGAACAAGGCCGGCTTCACCTTCCCCGAACAGCCCGTGTGGATCGACGCGCGCACCAAGGACGCCATCTGGCGCGGCACCGGCTACAACGGCATCTACCTGCTCGGCGAAGGCAACTACACGAACGTCAAGCGCAACATGGAGCGTCAGGAGCACGCCATCAAGGGCGTGACCGCCGGCTCCTCCATCCCCGTGTACCGCATCATCGTGGGCACCGGCGAGAACGAGACCCGTCTCAAGGACCTGCGCAAGACCATCACCCGCCAGAAGAGCTACGTGCCCACCAACCACTCCAACGCGCTCATGAGGAAGCTGCACCCGCGCCGCCGCTTCATGCTCACCAAGGAGGAGCTCGGCGTGCTCAACGACCGCCTGCGCACCCTCCAGCAGAAGTCCGGCTACGGCATCCCCAAGGGCATCGACCCGAACCGCATGCAGAAGGTCAGCCGCCGCGCCATGCGCGGACGCTGACGCCGTTCCCGGCGCACAAAGCGAAGACAGGACCCCGGTCATCCGCGGATGGCCGGGGTCCTTCGCGTATCCGGCCACACGCGTCCGCTTTCTGGACGGACGCCGGCGGCGTCCATCGCCCGGCGCACCCCGCCGAAACGCGCCATCGCAACGATTGACAACCTGCGTTACCGGCCACGAAACATTCTCGTAACCGAAGTTTCGAGCGGGCGAAACGCGCGCACCTATGCTTTTACCCTGTAAGTCATCTCGATAAAAGGAGCGATCGTGGCTGAGAACAAGATCTTCGCCCATACGCCGGAAGAGGCCGAGGCCCTCATCAACAAGGAAGGCGTCGAGTACGTCTCCGTCCGTTTCACCGATCTGATCGGCGTGCAGCAGCACTTCACCGTTCCGGTCAGCGAGTTCCTGGACAACGCGTTCACCGACGGCATGCCGTTCGATGGTTCCTCCGTGCAGGGCTTCCAGGCCATCAACGAGTCCGATATGAAGCTGGTCCCGGACGTGACCACCGCCTTCATCGATCCGTTCCGCAAGCACAAGACCCTCGACGTGGCCTTCTCCATCGTCGACCCGCTGACCGACGAGCCGTACTCCCGTGACCCGCGTCAGGTCGCCGGCAAGGCCGAGGCCTACCTGAAGTCCACCGGCGTCGCCGACACCGCGTCCTTCGCCCCGGAGGCCGAGTTCTTCATCTTCGACAAGGTCCGCTACGAGAACTCCGCCCAGCGCTCCTTCTACGAGGTGGACTCCATCGAGGCCCCGTGGAACTCCGGCGTCGACACCGAAGAGGACGGCACCCCGAACATCGGTTTCAAGAACCGCGTCAAGCGCGGCTACTTCCCGGTGCCGCCAATCGACCACAACCAGGACCTGCGCGACGACATGGTCGCCAACCTGCAGAAGGTCGGTCTGCAGCTCGAGCGTTCCCACCACGAGGTGGCGGGCGCCGGCCAGCAGGAGATCAACTACCGCTTCAACACGCTGCAGCACGCGGGCGATGACCTGATGAAGTACAAGTACGTCGTCCACGAGACCGCCGCCCTCGCCGGCAAGTCCGTGACCTTCATGCCGAAGCCGATCGCCGGCGACAACGGCACCGGCATGCACTGCCACCAGTCCCTGTGGAAGGACGGCAAGCCGCTGTTCTACGATGAGCAGGGCTACGGCGGCCTGTCCGACATCGCCCGCTGGTACATCGGCGGCCTCATCAAGCACTCCTCCGCGGTCGTGGCGTTCACCAACCCGTCCCTGAACTCCTTCCACCGTCTGGTCCCGGGCTTCGAGGCCCCGGTCTCGCTGGTCTACTCGGCCCGCAACCGCTCCGCCGCCATCCGCATCCCGCTGGCCGGCACCTCCCCCGCCTCCAAGCGCATCGAGTTCCGCGCCCCGGATCCGTCCTGCAACCCGTTCCTGGCCTTCTCCGCCCAGATGATGGCCGGCCTCGACGGCATCCTGAACCACATCGAGCCGCCGGCTCCGGTGGACAAGGACCTCTACGAGCTGCCGCCGGAAGAGCACGCCAACATCAAGCAGGTGCCGAGCTCCCTCGGCGAGGCGCTCAACGCCCTCGAGGAGGACAACGACTTCCTCACCGCCGGCGACGTGTTCACCCCGGATCTCATCGAGACCTGGATCGAGCTCAAGCGCGACGAGATCGACCAGGCTCGTCTGGCCCCGACCCCGCTCGAGTACGAGCTGTACTACCACATCTGATCGTTCGCTTCGGCCTCGTTCGGGCCGATCCGCATCGGATGCACGTCGAAGGCCCCGCACGGTTCACGCCGGCGGGGCCTTCCCGTATATGGGCCATCGGCATGCTCCGGCGCGGCCTCCCGTCATACAATGACGTTCCGGGAACGAGGAAACAGAGGGATCAATATGTCGTCATCGTCATCCAACTCCAACGCCAATGCCGCCAATATCACCAACGCCGCCAACGGGAAGGCCGACGCCAAGACGGGCGCCGCGGTCAAGGCCGCGCTGGCCGCCAACATCGGCGTCGCGCTCGCGAAATTCGCGGCCGCCGCGTTCACCGGATCGTCGTCCATGTTCTCCGAATCCGTGCATTCGGTGGCCGACTGCGCCAACGAGCTCGTGCTCATGGTGGGAGACAAGGCGTCCGACCACAAGACCGACGGCGACCACCCGTTCGGCCTGCACCGCATCAAGTATCTGGCGAGCTTCATCGTGGCGACGCTGCTGTTCTTCGTCGGCGGTGTGTTCGCCGTCTCGCAGGCCGTCGGCAAACTGACGGGACTGGTCGAGGGCACGGTGCCGCGCGACGCCGATTCGCTGGAGCTCGTCGCCGCGCTCGTCGTCGTCGCCGTCTCCGCATGCCTGGAGGGCTACGGCCTGCACACGTCCGTGCATGAGGCGCGCGACCGCATGAAGCGCGTCAAGGTGGAAAGCGATTCGCTCGTCAAGTTCTGGCGGCGCACGAAGTCCGCCGAACTCGCCTCCGTGATGATGGAGGACACGCTCGCGCTCATCGGCCTCGCGTTCGCAGGCCTCGGCATCGGCCTGTCCATCGCCACCGGCGACGAGCTGTACGATGCGATCGGCGGTCTTCTGGTCGGCCTCGTGCTGGTGTGCGGTTCGGCGGCCCTCGCGTTCAAGTCCGGTTCGCTGCTCATCGGCGAGGACATCGACCCGCGCACGCGCGAGATGCTCGTCGCCGCGGTCGAAGGCACGCAGGGCGTGAACCGGCTCATCAACATGCAGGCCATCCACATGGACGAGGACGCGGTGCTGCTGTGCCTCAAGGTCGAGACCGACAAGTTCGACCGCGACTACGACGTGCAGACCGTCGACAAGATCGAGACGAGCATCCGCACCGCCCTGCCCTGGTACGAGTGGGAGATCTACGTCGAGCCCGACATCTGGCGCGCCGGGAAGTAGGACCGTACACAGGGAACCGTTCTCTGCTCGGTCCGCCGGGTACAATCGTTGCGGTACGCGCGCGGAACGCACGAAAGGCAGGGATATGACGGACGAACAGCTTGCATGGGATTTCGACGCGATGACGGACGGCGCCGGGTCCGGCCGCGGCGCGTCCGCGCCGACGCCCGTCGCCGACGACGGCATCGCCGGCCTTACGCCCGGCGGCGAACGCTGGATCGCGGCGTTGACGCCCACCGACGCGGACGCCGTGCGCCTCGACCGTCTCGACGTGAACACGCTCAACGCGGAGAACGCCGCCCGCCTGTGGGCGCGCGTCGCCGCGTGGGTCGAATCCGACCAGATCGCCTACTACATCGACGACGCGCCTGTCTCCTCCGACGCCGCGTACGACGCGCGCCTCAGGTGCCTGCAGCGTCTCGAAGCCGCGTTCCCCGCGCTCGACAACCCGCAGAGCCCCACGCACCGCGTCGGAGGCACGTTCTCCAACGACTTCGCGTCCGTACGCCACCCCTCGCGCATGATGAGCCTCGACGACGTGTTCTCCATCGAGGAACTGAGGGACTGGTACGACTCGGTCCTGCGCGACCTCGACTGGCCGGAGGGCAAGCCCTTGCCGATGAGCTGTGAGGTCAAGATCGACGGTCTCGCGCTGAATCTTATCTATAGGAATGGTGTGCTCGAGCAGGGGCTCACGCGCGGCGACGGCGTCACCGGCGAGGACATCACCCTGAACGTGCGCACCATCGGCTCCATTCCGGCCAATCTCGGCGGCGACAAGGACGACATCCCCGAGTTCGTCGAGATCCGCGGCGAGGTGTTCATGCGCTGGGACGACTTCCACAAGCTCAACGACGAGCAGGAGAACGCGGGCCGTGCCCCGTTCGCCAACCCGCGCAACGCCGCCGCCGGTTCGCTGCGCCAGAAGGATCCGCGCATCACCGCCACGAGGCGTCTGAGCTTCTACGCGCACGGCATCGGCACGCTGCGCTGGGGCGCGGGCCGCACCGGAAAGCATGATATCGTCAATGACCAGTCCGAGGCGTACGCGCTGTACACCAAATGGGGCGTGCCGGTCTCGCCGCACAACCGCACCGTCACGTCGTTCGACGAAATCCTCGCGATGATCGACTACTACGGCGAGCACCGCGGCGACATCGAGCACGCGCTCGACGGCATCGTCGTCAAGGTCGACGACCTGGCGCTGCAGCGCTCCCTCGGCGCGACCTCGCGCGCGCCGCGGTGGGCCATCGCGTACAAGTACCCGCCCGAGGAGGTCAACACCGAACTGCTTGACATCACCGTGCAGGTCGGCCGCACCGGTCGCGTCACGCCGGTCGCGGTGCTGAAGCCCGTCTATGTGGCCGGTTCGACGGTCGCGCGCACCACGCTGCACAATCCCTCGGAGGTCAAGCGCAAGGGCATCCTCATCGGCGACACGGTCGTCGTGCGCAAGGCGGGCGACGTGATCCCCGAGCTCGTCGGGCCCGTGTTGGAGCGCCGCAAGGGACGCGAAGGCGAACTGCGCGAGTTCGTGATGCCCGAATACTGCCCCTCCTGCGGCGCGAAGCTCGCCCCCGCCAAGGAGGGCGACAAGGACATCCGCTGCCCGAACGTCGAAAGCTGCCCGGCGCAGCTGACCGAACGCGTCATCTCGCTCGCCTCGCGCAAGGCGTTCGACATCGAGCATCTGGGCGACCAATCGGCGATCGCCCTGACGAACCCGGAAGAGAACCGTCCCGGGTCGGTCGCGACCTACGCGCCGGACATCACCGAGATTCTCGTCAAGCCGGGCGAGGAGCCGGAACCGTACGAGCCGGTCACGGGTTTGACGCTGCCCGAACCGCAGACGCCGGTCCTGTCCAGCGAGGCGGGACTGTTCGCCCTGACCGCCGCCGACCTACGCGACGTGCGCGTGTGGCGCGAGGCGCCGATCATCGAGGTGCATGAGACCGTCGGCGCGAACGGCCGGAAGAAGAAGGTGCGCAAGCGCGTCGGCGGATCCGGCCTGTGGCATCAGGTGCCCGCGTTCTGGACGGCGCCCGCCGCGGCGAAAAAGCTCACCGCCCGTCAGCTGGCGGCGCGCGCGGACGTTGCGGGAGTGCGGTCCGGCGAGACCGACGCGGCGCCGGGCGGCGCATCCATGACGTCGACATCGACCGGACTGACCGCGTCGCTCGACCCGGCGAACTACCCGGACTACGACGTGCCGGCGGACGCGGTCATCGTGCGCGTCGACCACAAGCGCACGCGCAACGGCGAGACCGACGTGCCCGTCTACGTCCGCCCCGGCGAGAACACGCGCAAGATGTTCGACGAGATGGACAAGGCGCGTCACGCCGACCTGTGGCGCGTGCTGGTCGCGCTGTCGATCCGCCGGCTCGGTCCGCCGACCGCGCGCCTGATCGCCACGTCGCTGGGCTCGCTCGACGCGATCGCCTCGGCGAGCGTCGAGCAGTTGACCGAGATCGACGGCGTCGGACCGGAGATCGCCGAATCGGTGGTGCACTGGTTCGCCGCCGCGCGCGAGCCGGGCGACTGGCGCGGCGAGACGTTGCGCGCCTGGCGTGAGGCCGGCGTGGGCGTGGGCGAGGCCGAGACGAGCAGTCTGCCGCAGACCCTCGCCGGCAAGACCGTCGTCGTCACCGGTTCGCTCGAAGGCTATTCGCGCGACTCCGCCAAGGAGGCGATCATCGCGCGCGGCGGCAAGGCGGCCGGATCGGTGAGCAAGAAGACCGACTACGTGATCGTCGGCGCGAACGCCGGGTCCAAGGCCTCGAAGGCCGAGGAGCTCGGCATCCCGATGCTCGACGAGGCCCGGTTCGCGACGCTGCTCGAGACCGGCGAGGCCTGACTCTGGCATGGCGGACGTTCTCACGCTACTGTGGTACGCGGCAATACGACGGCAACAGACGAGGAGGACGCATGACTGATACCCGTGACATCGAAGCCGCCATCTACGAGAGGCTGAGCCGCGTCATCGACCCGGAGCTCGGACGCTCGGTCACCGACCTGGGCATGATCGCGGCGATCGACGCGACCCCGGCGCCCGACGGCGGGGACGGGAACCGCGACGCCTACGACGTGACCGTGCACGTCGAGCTCACCGTCCCCGGCTGCCCGCTTTCGGAGACGATCACCAACCAGATCAATGGCGCGGTCGCCTCCTACCCGGACGCGACGCTCACCCCGCACATCGAGGTCGGTTCGATGAGCCGCGACAAACTCGACGACCTCGTCGCCGACCTCAAGGCCGAACGCAAACAGAACCCGTTCAACAAGCCGGGCATCAGGACGCGCATCTTCGCGATCGCCTCCGGCAAGGGCGGCGTCGGCAAATCGTCCGTCACCGCCAACCTCGCCGCCACGTTCGCGGCGCTCGGCTACGACACCGCCGCCATCGACGCGGACATCTACGGCTTCTCCCTGCCGCGCCTGTTCGGCGTGCACACGCAGCCCACGAACCTGAACGGCATGCTCATGCCCGTCACGGCGTGGGGCGTCAAGCTCATCTCGATCGGCATGTTCGCCGGCGCCGACCGCGCGATCCTGTGGCGCGGACCCCGACTGCAGCGTTCGCTCGAACAGTTCCTGTCCGACGTGTGGTGGGGTGAGCCCGACGTGCTGCTGCTCGACCTGGCTCCCGGCACCGGCGACATGGCGATCTCGGTCGCGCAGGCGCTGCCCAACGCGGAACTGGTCGTCGTGACGACCCCGCAGCCGAGCGCGTCCGACGTGGCCGTGCGTTCGGGGCTCGTCGCCTTGCAGGTGCCGATGAAGGTGCGCGGCGTCGTCGAGAACATGAGCTTCTACGAGCATAAGGGCGAGAAACTGCGCATCTTCGGCGAGGGTGGCGGCGAACGCGTCAGCGAACAGCTGACCGAGGCCCTCGGCTATGACGTGCCGCTGATGGCGCAGCTGCCGCTGGAACCCGAGCTGCGCGAGACCGGTGAGGCCGGGCGCCCCGCGGTGCTCGACGCGGACGGCGCGTTGAGGGGCGACGGCATCGGCGCCGAGTTCCGCGCGCTCGCCGAGCGTCTGATGACCGCCTGACGGGGCTGCCGCAGGTCAGGCGGTCAGCGAGCGGATGAACTGCGCCTGCACCACGTCGATGCCGGTGCCGTCGTCGTCGTTCATGCGCGCCGCCGCCACGGACAGGGTGCGGGCGGGCACGAACAGGCCTTCGTCGACAGTCAGGCGGGCGGCGTCACGCACGATGCCGGCCACCTCCGTGTGCGGCCAGACGGGCAGATCATTCGCGGCGAGCAGTTCGGCGGCCTCCTGAACGTCCTCGGGCACGCGGATGCACTGCGAATCGGCGCGGGCCACAAGCTCCTGCAGCTCGCCTTCCAACGCGGCGATCTGCCCGGGGGCGATGTGGTCGCTCATCAGGTAGGCCGCCACGGCCGTATCGAACCGGTCCTGCATCCATTCGGTGTAGGCGAAGCGGTAGTAGGCGAACGCGGCGTCGTCGCGGTCGAGCGCCACGCGCAGCGCGTTGAGGCAGGCGGCGCGCGCCGAATCCCAGTCCTCGCGGCGCGCGAGCTGGATGGCGAGCTTCAGGTGGGTGAGCGGGTAGGCGGGCGCATACGCCACCATCGCGTTGAGATGCTTGAGAGAGGCCTCGACGCCCTTGACCTGCGCGAGCACGTCGGCGAGTTCCATGTGCGCGTAGAACAGGTTGTCCGGAATGAGCACGGTGCGCTCCCCGGAGGTGGCGAACAGGCGGTTGTAGATCACGCGTTCGGCGTACGAGTTGAAGTAGCGGGGCACGCCGTCGCCGCGCGCGTACAGCGCGTCGACGCGGGCGAGCGCCGCCTCCGCGGTCTCGAACGCCTGGTCGACCTGACCGCCGAACAGCAGGTCGCGTGCCTTGAGCCGCTCCTTGTCGAGTTCGTCGGCCATGGCGAGCGTGACGGACGGGGTGTCCATGCCGTCGATGAGCGCGTTGGTGATGTGCGGCGCCTGTTCGGTGAGTTCGGGGTCGCCGATCATGTCGACGATGCGCATGGCCTCCTGCGCCTTGGTCACGGAAGGCAAGGTATCGTCGGCGGCGAGCCGGTGGAAGTCCGCTTCGGCGCGCTGCATGAGGTCGACGCGTTGGATGGACAGGCCGACGGCCCGGTCGGTGCCGAGCACGGCGGCGACGGCCGGCGTGAACGTGCGGTCGGACATCTCCGGCTCCTCCTGAGAACCCTGCGGCGCGTAGGCCGGGTCGCGCAGGTCGAATCCGGCGTTGACGGGCCTGAGGGCGCCGTCTCCGTCCACGTCCATCACCGCGTCGAACATGCGGTACGTGTCCATGGGGTGGTCGAGCGCGTCCTGGCCGATGCGGGTGAGGAACGCCTCGCGCGTGAAGGTCACGGTGGCGAGGTTGCGGACGGTGGGGTTGCGCTTGAGGACGCCCATCGGATCGTCGTGCCGTCCCTCGTCGTCGGCGCCGTCGGCGTTCGCGTCCCCCGCGACGTCCTCGCCGGCGCCGCCGTCCATGGTCCCGCCGAATCCGTCCACGTCGCCGTCCTGCTCTCCGGACGGCACGGCGAACGCGGTCTCGTCGATGTCGATGTCCTTCATGAGGTCCTCGAACCGACGGTCGAGACTGTCCTCGCCGTCCTGTCCGGCATCGTCCGGCGAGGAGGAGTCCGTCGTCCCGGCGCCGTCCGCGTCGGTTCCGTCGGCGATGGGACGTGCCGGCGTGCGTCGGGGATCGCCGTGGAAGTCGCCGTCCTTGGGCTCGGCCTTGCCGCCGCGCACCGCGCCCATGCCGCCGGTGTGCATGCGTTCGAACGCGCCGAGCGCCTCGCTCATCATCTCGCGGATGGCCGAATCCTGTTCGGCCAGCGCCTCCTCGAGGCCGAGCGAATCCACGTGGAGGGAGACCTCGTGCACCTTGTCGCTGACGGCGAAGCTGAACGCCGCCATGATGAGGCCGACGCGCAGATTGTAGTCGGCGCTCATCTCGGCGCGTTCCCGGGAGGACAGGGTCACCCACCGGTGCGCGGCGGCGTCGTATCGGGTGGCGGGCATCATCGAGACGCCTGCGGTGGTGAAGCCCACGGCCACGCGGCCTTCGTCGAGGTCGGAGCGGATCTCCACGTCGAACCGGTAGGGCAGGCGCAGGCGGCGCACCAGCAGGGCCATGCTCTGGCGGTACACCCACTCCGATCCGGTGTCCTGCCTCTCCCCTGACGCGGAGCCGATGTGGCGGGCGATGCGGTGCGCGGCCTCGATGAGCCCGGTCATCGCGTTGCCGCCGGCACCGTCCGTGTTGATACCGTCCGTGTCGACGCTATCCGTATAGACGCCGTCCGTGTCGACGCCGTCCGTATCGACGTCGTCGCCGGCGGCCCGGATCGCCGCGCCGTCGGTGGCGTCGCCCGGTCCGAGCGCGATGAGCGCCGGATTGCACAGCAGCTGCATGTCGATGGTGGCGGCCTGCTCGCGCGTCACCGTCTCCTCGGTAGGCGTGAGCCCCAGGCGCGCGTTGCGTTCCAGCCATGCGCTGGTCTGCGCGAAACGGTTGAGGTTGCCTTCGATGGCGAGCGCGCGCAGCGCGGGCTCGAGGGCGAGCGAGGAATCCCAGTTGAAGAAGTAGGCGCCGGAATAGCTGGACGTGTACAGGTGGAGCGGTTCGGCGCCGTGCACGGCCTCCAGCCCGCGCACCTCGTCGAGGGCGCCGGCCTCGCGCATGAGCTCGGCGAAATGGTCCTCGAGTCCGGAGACGCGCATGCCGTGGGCGCGCACCCGGAGCATGTCGCGCACGGAACGGCGGATGGCGCCCATCGGCGCCTCCCGGTTGAGGCGCCGGAAGATGTTGCCGGCGCCGAATCCCACGAGCATGCCGCTCATCTGCGGCAGCATGTACGCGGCGAAAAACGCGGTGGCCACGGCGTCCCGATACTCCAGTCCGACGCGCATCTCGCGCCTGAGCGGATACCGGAGCTGCTCGAGCGTGTACCGGTCATGCTCGCGGCGCCACGAGGCGAGCCAGACCATGCGGCCGGTGTCGTCCCTGCCCACGATGCCGCCCGAGACGCGTCCCTCACGCTGCTCCCTGGCGAACATGAACCGGGGCTCCATGGTCTGCACGTCCATACCGATCTCGGAGCCGACGAACACGCGACCCTTGCCGTCCGCCACCGCGATCTGGGAGAAATGGTCACGGTCGGCGAACACACCGAGCGAGAAGCCGGCCCCATGCACGCCGCCGGGGCCGGGCAGCTGCGCCCAGCCGAGCGCGAGCCGGCCCGGCACGTCGTCGAAGTCGAACACACGCCGCTTCACCAACGGCCCAAGACGACGCGAACGGCTGGCAAGCTCCCGCACCACATCCATCTCCGCACGGTCCCGGGCGTCCGCGGACGCCCCGGCGGCCATCGCCTCGCGGGCGGCGCGGTCCACGACGGCACCGAACGGATCGGCCGCCTCCATCGTCTTCCGCCCGGAACGAGAGAGCCGCCTCGCCAACCGGCGGGCGGCCCCCATGGCGTCCTTCAACGGATCGAACGGGGAACGCTGCGGGGAATGGGAACTACGTGCTGACATGCCTCACATTGTCCCAACGCAACCCGACATGGCCTCTCCGATGATGCTTTGAGAGGAATCGACCGTAGAATGGTCCCCGTGCCCCATCTTCCCCGCCAGCTCCGTCATCGCCGCCGCACGGCCGCGCTCGCGCTCGCCGTGGCGCTGCTCATCCTCGCCGTCGAATGTCTCGGCTTCAACCTGCCGTTCTGGGGGTCGTTCGGCGCGAGCACGGACTCCGTGTCCGCCGAGAACACGCTCGGCCCCGGTCTGGAGCGGGTCGAGGGCGGGCTGCTGCGCGTCACGGACCCCACGCAGGCATGGCTCCAGACGGAGACGGACGGCACGTCGGAGTATGCGCGCGTGGACGTCATCGCCCCGCAGCTGGCGACCGTGTCGGTCGTGCATGTGAGCGCCGAGGTGGACGGGAAGGCCTCGCCGCAGGAGACGATCTCCCCCGCCTCGCCCCGCTCGCTCATCATCCATGCGAGCGGCGCCGGCATGATGCGCGTATGGATCCGCGAGGCGAAGGGCGCGGTGGTGCCGATCGACGAGGTGCGGCCCAACGTGCGCGTGCCGTTCGTCTTCGACTGGCTGCGCGTGGGCGTGATGGCCGCCCTGGCGCTCGCCGTGGCCGTCTGGCGGCCCGGCTCGCCCCTGTGGCGCATCCGGCTCGACACGTCGAGCCGTGCACAGCGATGGGGGTTCGTGGCCCTGCTCGCCCCCATCGCCGTGGTCACGGCCGCGAACATTGCCTGGCAGCTGTCCTACGCGTGGCCGCTCGTGTTCCACGCGCCCGGCGGCTATACGTACGATTTCGAACAGTACGGGTACACCGCGGAGGCGTTGATGCACGGCCGCACCTGGCTCGATCTGGCCGTGCCCGACGCGCTCGCCTCGGCCTCGGACCCGTATGACGTGGACACCCGGAACCGGCTCCTCGCCGAGGGTGTCACCCCTATCTATTGGGACCACGCGTTCTATCAGGGGCGCTGGTATTCGTATTTCGGCGTGCTGCCCGCCGTGCTGCTGTTCCTGCCGTACCGGCTGCTCACCGGACGGACCCTGCCGAACGCGGCCGCCATGCATCTGCTGCTGTTCCTGGCGTTGCTCGGATTGTGGCTGCTCACGATCCGCCTCATCGCCCGTCTGGCACCGCGCACGTCGCTCGCGGCCACGCTCATGGCGCTCGTGTTCGTCCCGGTCGCCGCAAACTTCGGATACCTGTGCTACCGGGTGAATTTCTATTCGGTGCCGTTCGCCGCCTCTGTGGCGCTGACGTCGTTCGGCCTGTGGCTGTGGCTGGGCGCCCGGACGTCGTCGCGTCCGCTCACGCCCTCGGACCGGTGGAGCGTGGACGGCGCACCGGAGCTGTCGCTGCCCAGACTCGGCCTGGGCGCGTTGTGCATCGCCGCGAACTTCGGATGCCGTCCCACGTTCTGCCTGGCCGCACTGCTGGGATTCCCGCTGTTCTGGCCCCAGATCCGCGCCCTGGCCTCCGCGCTCGCCGCCGGGCGCGCGAGTCTGCCGAACGCCCTGCGCGCGCCGGGCGTGGTGGCCGTCTCGGCGCTCGTGCCGGTGGCTCCGCTCATGGCCTACAACCATGCGCGGTTCGGTTCGGTATTCGACTTCGGCAACGCGTACCAGCTGACAGTCACCGACATGACACGGTTCCACGAGCCGGTGCAGGACATACCGTTGGCCGTCGGCTACTACCTGTTCCTGCCGCTGCGGCTCGGCGGCGGCTTCCCGTTCGTGCGCATCTCCCCCACGCCGTTCCCCGAATGGTCGTTCGCCGAGCCGATGGTCGGCGGGCTGTTCGTCCTCTGCCCGCTGCTGGCGCTCGCATCGGTGCTGCCGTTCCTCAGGCGCGGCTGGCCGTCCGGGTCCGCGCCGGTCAGGCACATGCTGCTCGCGATGCTGCCGCTCGGCGCCGGATTGACCGTGTTCGACGCAGCGAGCGCCGGATTGGGTTGGCGGTACATGTGCGATTTCGGCTGGCTGTTCGCCTTCGCCGCATTGCCCGTGATGCTGCGCGTGCTGGGCGACGCCGACCCACGGCCCACCGCCGCCGCGCCGTTCCTGCGGGAACGACGCCCCCTCCGGGCGCGCGCGGTCGCGCGTGACGCCGTCCGCCTGCTGGTGTTCGCCGTGCTGCTCTGCTCGGTGGCCGTGGCGGCGCTCTCCTGTTTCACCCCCGGACGTCAGGATGAGATGGTCTCCGGCAATCCAAGGCTGTATCTCGACGTGATGTCGTGGTTCTCCCTGTGAACCACGAGCGGACCTTCAGGTCGCATTCAGCGAAAAGGCACGATTTCCAAGGGCTCCGGCATAATACTGAACAAGTCAATCCGCATGCGGAACACGAATCGTATGAAGGTCGGGACATCCCCAAATGAAACGCATCGCAGCCAGAAGCATCGCAGTCAAAGTCGCCGCGGCCATCGTCACCCTCGCGGTGGCGGCGGGCATGTGCCTGCTCACCCAGGACAACGTGAACGCATCCATCAAGGAGCGGCGCATCGAACGGCTCAACGCGCGCATCGCCAACATCTACACTGACGGCTACCAGAAGATGGCGGATGAACAGCTCGCCTCGGACCGCGACAAGTCGGCCGCGACGCTCGACGACCCGTTCATCGCCGAGAACCCCTACGGCACGAACACCACGTCGCTGTACGTCTACTTCACCACGGACAAGGCGTCCAGCGTCTCCTACACGGTGAGCGCGGACGGCTACCCGGACTTCTCCGCCACCGCCGAGCAGGGCGAGGACTACGCCACCACGCACGAATTCCTCATCCTGGGCCTCATCCCCGGCAAGAGGAACACCATCACCCTCACGCTCAAGGACTCCTCCGGCGCCACCGTCGGCACCAAACAGATCACGCGCACGGGCGCGAATCTCCTCGGCGCGGAGGAGGTCCGTCTCGAACAGCCGGTCGACCCCACGTCCGAAGCCACGCAGGCGCTCGGCGACGGCCTATACGCCATCCTCGGCAACGACTCCAACGAGCAGGACTTCATGTACTACTACGACGTGAACGGCGTGCTGCGCGGCGAGGTGCCGGTCATGTACTACCGTTCGCACCGCCTCCTGTTCGACGACGACGGCCTCATGTGGTTCTCCGCCTCGACGAAGCACTTCGTGGGCATGAACCGTCTCGGCAAGCTCGTCAAGATCATCAATCTGGGCGACCGGTTCATACTCCACCACGACTACGCGCTCGACGCCGACGGCGACATCGTCTCCCTCGCCACCGACCTCACGCGCTCCGACCACGCGGTGCAGGACCAGGTCATCAAGGTGGACACCACCACCGGCAAGGTCACGCAGCTCATCGACTTCGGCGAGGTGTTCCCCGACTACAAGCAGTCCACCGACCATTCCGGCATCGACGAGTCCGACCCGACCGCCACGAACCGCTGGGATTGGATCCACTTCAACACCATCCAGCTGCTGCCGGACGGCTCCGCGCTGTTCTCCGCCCGCGAGACCTCCACCATCATCAAGGTGGACGACATCGAAGGCGACCCGAGCGTCAGCTGGATGATCGGCGAACCCACCGTGTGGGACGGCACCTCCTACAAGGAGAAGTTCCTCACCAAGATCGGCGACTTCGGCGACACCGGCGGCCAGCACTCCATCACCTACGAGGAGGATCCGTCCCTGCCCGACGGCCAGTACTACATCTACATGTTCGACAACAACTTCGGCTACGCGATGACCCGTCCCGACTTCGACTGGACGACCATCAAGGGCATCTCCACCGCCCAGAGCTCGAAGGACAAGAACTCGCACTCCCAGTTCCGCAAGTATCTGGTGGACGAGAAGGCCGGCACCTATACCGAAGTGCAGAGCTTCGACGTGCCGTATTCCCCGTACGTGAGCTCCTCGCAGGAGATCACCGATTCCATCAACCTCGTGGACACCGGCATGCAGGGCGTCTTCGGCGTCTACGACGACGACGGCAACCTCCAGGCGCAGTACAAGATGAAGCTGTCGACCGGCTACATCTACCGCGTCTACCACTACGGGTTCAAGGGCTTCTACTTCGCCTAGGCGTGAAGCGGACGGTCCGGTGGACCGTCCGTAGCGGATCGGCCCATGGCACTTACTACAGTGGGTGCCATGGGCTTTTTCTTTTCGCGCAGGAACACCCCGAAGCCGGTCGCGGTCACATTCACGCTCGCCGGCGCCGGGCACATGTACGAGGACGGGCATGTGGGGCTCAACCCCACGGACCTCGTCATCACCGAGAAACGCGTCGCCGTCATCGGTCTCAACGGCTCCGGCAAGTCGACGACGCTGGGACTGCTCGACGGCTCGCTCAAACCGTCGACCGGCACCGTGACGCTCGCCGGCGCCGGTCTCACGCTCGACACGTCGTCGAAGAAGGATCTGAAGACCGTCGACGAATGGGTCGGCAAAGTCCGCCGCGAGGAGATCCCGAACTCCTTCTACCGCGCGGAGAACATCGTCAAGGCGGTCGACGAGTCGCTCAAGAAGCACAAGATCGCGGACGCGGAGCGTTCGGCGCGCATCGGCAACCTGTTCGCGCATTTCGGTCTGCAGCAGATCCGCAACGTGAAGGCCGCCGAGCTCGACTCGGAGAAACGCCATCTGCTCGCAATCGCGGCCGCACTGGCCTTCGACCCCTCGGCGATCGTCGCGGACGAGCCGTCGAAGGGACTCGACGAGATCGGCACGCGGCATGTGGCCGAAGCGCTGTTCACCTACGACAAGCAGGTCATCGTCGCCACGCACGACACCGACATGATCGTCCGTCCGGAGTACTCCATCGACCGCACGATCGTCCTGGACGGAGGCCACGTGGCGTTCGACGGCGCCCCGAAGGAGGCCGTCGCGTTCTACATGGACCTGATCCGCCGCAGGTACGAGGAATCCAAGGCCGCCGACTGAACCTCCGGCCGTCCGCCCGTCCGGCCGAAGGCACGCCGGCCGGATGCCGTCACGCGAGCATCGCGGCGACGGCGTCCAGCACGGCGCGGACGTTGCGGCGGAACACGTCCGGCTCGGGCAGCAGCGACAGCGCGAGATATCCGTTCGAGGTCATGTCGAAGAAATAGCCGGGTTGTCCGGTGAGCCCGGATTCCCCGATGAGCCGCAGCACGAGCTCGTTCTCGTCGATGACCGCCGGCGTGCGCAGCAGCACGTTCCATCCGCCTTCGGCGCGCAGCACGCTCACCACGCCGGTCTCGTCCCGGTCGAGCATCGCGTGCAGGGCGGCGAGGTTGGCGCGCACGCGTTCGCGCACACGCATGGTCTGGCCGGGGGCGGCGGCCAGCAGTTCGGGCATCCGGTCGGCGATGATGTCGCTCATCGGCAGGTAGTCGTCGGCGATGACGTCGAGACGGCGCCGCGCCTCGGCCACGTCCTCGGCCGGACCGGACACGCGGATCCAGCCGACCTTGGCGTGCGGCGCGGCGAGCGCCTTGGAGAAGCCGTCGAGCGCGAAGGTGAGCGCACCGGTCTCGCCGGCGAGACGCGCGTTGCCGTCGAACGGCTCCAGCGCATACTCGTAGAACACCTCGTCGGCGATGATGGCGATGCCGCGTTCGCGGCACAGACGCACCAGCGTCTCGCGCTCCTCCGGTTTGACGTACGATCCCGTGGGGTTGTTCGGATTGATGAGCACGAGCGCGCGGATGCGTTCGCCGTCCTCCGAGTAGAGCAGCTGTTCGATGGCGGCGGTGTCGATGAACCACGAGCCGTCGAATTGCAGCTGGTATTCGATGGTGTCGACGCATTCGAGACGCGCGATCGATTCGA
Organism: Bifidobacterium sp. CP2; assembly: GCF_018555635.1. Classification (NCBI taxonomy): domain Bacteria; kingdom Bacillati; phylum Actinomycetota; class Actinomycetes; order Bifidobacteriales; family Bifidobacteriaceae; genus Bifidobacterium; species Bifidobacterium sp. CP2. Next base: position 67,244 of record NZ_JAFEJX010000011.1, read on the forward strand.
TGAGCGGATAGCCCGGCTTCGGGGCGAGCACCGCGTCTCCGGCGTCGCACAACAGCTTGATGAGCCACGAATAGGCTTCGGACGTGGAGCTCAGCAGATAGAGGGAATCCGGGTCGACGGGCGCGGCGCCGTCGGCGCGGGACAGGAACGCGGCCAGCGCCTCACGCGCCGCGCGGGGACCGCGCGGGTCGGCCGTGTACACGCCCGGCACCTGCGCCGGGGCGAGACCATGCCGGGTCGGGTTGGAGTCGTTGAGCTTGCCGAGCGCGACGCCGCGCGCACGCGCCTCGGCCTCCGCCGCGGCGATCGGATTGGGCGCGGAGATGTCCACGCGAGAGGAGAATCGAACGGTCATGCCCCCACTGTATCGCGCCGCCCGGCATCGCCGGCGGAGCGACGGGCATGGGACGCGACGGGACGCGGCCGGATACGAAAGGACCGCCCGGGGACGTTCGTCCACGGGCGGTCCGAAAGCCGGGAGACCGGCTGGTCAGCGCTGCTTGGTGCTGGCGTAGTAGGCGGCGCCGATGATGCCGGCCTCGTTGCGCAGCGCGGCGGGCACGATCGGGGTCTTCACCTCGATGAACGGGATGAACTTGTCCGCCTTGCGGCTCACGCCGCCGCCGACGACGAACAGGTCGGGGTTGAAGTACTTCTCCATGAGACCGTAGTACTTGGTGAGGCGCTTCGCCCACTTCTTGTAGCTGAGGTCCTCGAGGTCCTTGATGGAGCTGGCGGCGTACTTCTCCGCGTCCGGATGCTTGTCGTCGAGGATGAGGTGGCCGAGCTCGGTGTTCGGCACGAGCACGCCGTCCATGATGAGCGCGGTGCCGATGCCGGTGCCGAGCGTGGTGGCGATGACAAGGCCGTCCTTGCCCTTGGCGGCGCCGAACTGCTGTTCGGCGAGACCGGCGGCGTCCGCGTCGTTGACGACGGTGACGGGGCGACCGCACGCCTCGGAGAACACGGCGGTGACGTCCACGCCCACCCAGGACTGGTCCAGGTTGGCCATGAAGTCGAGCGGCTGGCCGGGCTTGATGGGCGCTGGGAAAGCCACGCCGACCGGAGCGTCATCGGGGACCTCGAAGTGGTCGAGCTGCTGCTTGACGATGGCGGCGACGGCCTCGGGGGTGGAGACCTCCGGGGTGAGGATCTTCAGCCTGGGCTCGGCGAACTCGCCCTTCTCCAGGTTGACGGGGGCCGCCTTGATGCCGGATCCTCCGATGTCGACGCCAAAGGCCTGTGCGGTTTCAATCATCGTTGACCTCTCCTCCTGCTGTTTGCGAACGATGGGCATTCCTTAGCATCCTATCGCCGTGCCGGCGGACGACATGCCCCTGGTCCCATAATCCGTGCATACGTTTGCACGGATTGTCGCGCACATCACGTCCGCAGCCCGCCCGCATCGCGCCGGCGCGGTGCCATAATGGGACGCATGGCTGAACACACGCAACTCATCGACGCGGTGAACATCCGCACCGCCGTCCGCGCCTACGACGACGAGCCCATCGACGACGACATGGCCCGCCAGATCGACATGACCCTCGACCCGCTGAACCTCATCGGCGGGCTCGACCTCCAGCTGGTCCGCGACCAGCCCAAGGTGTTCGCCGAGGCGAACGCCTCCGGACACCTGACGAACGCGGCGAACTACCTGGCCGTCGTCGGCCCGAAGGACGACGAGGAGGCCCGGGAGCGCGCCGGCTTCTACACGGAGCGCGCCGTGCTCGCCGCCACGCTCAGAGGACTCGGCACCCTGTGGGTGGCCGGCAGCTGGGACCGCGCCGAAGCCGCCCGGCACTGCCGCATCCGCAACAGCGAGGAGCTGTATCTCGGCGTGGTCATCGGACACCCGGAGCATCACGTGGAACGCATGGCGAAATCCTATGAGGAGCTCGCCGAATTCCAGCGCACGCACCGTCCCACCAAGACGTTCGAGCAGTTCACCGCCGGCATGTCCGCCGAGGCGCGCGAAGCCGCGCCCGCATGGTTCCGCGCGGGTGTGGAGGCGGCGATGAAGGCGCCGAGCGCGATGAACCGCCAGCCGGTCACGTTCACCTACGACGCCGACGACGACACTGCCGCCGCCCACATCGACCCGGCCGCCGGCGACGAACATTGGGCGTCGAACGACCTCGGCATCGCCAAGCTGCACTTCCAGATCGGCGCCGGACAGGGCCAATGGGCGTGGGGCGACGGCGGACTGTTCCTCCACAGGTAGGCCCGTCCATCATCTCCGACGGTCCGACGGCCCTCCGCATCGACACGCGCGTCATACGGAGGGCCGTTTCGCATGCCTTGCGTTTTCCCGCACAGTGAAACGGGATTTGCGTGAAATCCACGCCCACGCGTATACAGGATGCTGTCAGTTTCAGGGAAGGTGCAATTCCTTACTGGCGGTAACCCGTCCCCCGGGATTCATAACGGGGAAGGCGGGAAGCCCGCGAACCGCTGCGGCGGCCGATCCGGTGGGATTCCGGAGCCAACGGTCACAGTCCGGATGGAAGAAACGGAGAGCTCGCATGAGCGTATCTTCTGATAACCATATCCAGTCCACGAAGGTCGACCACGCCACCGGGACGCACGCCACGGGCGTCGCCGATTCGGGCCGCTGGTCCACCCGCCGCATCGCCGTCTACGCGCTGTTCGTCGCGCTGGCGATTGTCACCAGCTTCATCGAACTGCCGATCTTCCCGGCCGCGCCGTACCTCAAGTACGATCCGTCCGGCATCGTGAGCCTCATCGCCGGCTTCGCGTTCGGTCCGGCCGCCGCCGCCATCGTCTCCGTGCTCGGCTTCCTGCCGCACGCGTTCACCGATCCGTGGGGCGCGCTGATGGCCATCCTCGTCGCGCTTGCCCTGTCGCTGCCCGCATCCGTCATCTACCGTCGCGACCGCACGCGCAAAGGCGCCATCATCGGCATCGTCGTGGGCGCAGTGGTCGCGCTCGCGGCGGCGATCGGCGGCAATCTCGTCATCACGCCGATCTACGCGCATATGACCGTCGCGCAGGTCGCGGCGATGATCGTGCCGATCCTGCTGCCGTTCAACGTGCTCAAGTTCGCGATCCACGCGGTCGTCACGTTCCTTATCTACAAGCCGATCACCAAGCTGCTCGACAAGTAGCCGCCTCATCCCGCCGCGCATGCGGCGTCCGTCACCATACACAGGTATCCCGGCAAGGCCGTGCCCCGATCCCATCGGGCACGGCCGTCGCCGTCTTCCGACACGACGCAAGGACCCCGACGTGAACCTCGCCGAACTCAGCCATATCCGATTCAGCTACGACGGCGGCGCCACCTGGGCGCTCGACGACGCCTCCCTGACCGTCCGCGAAGGCGACTATCTGGCGCTCACCGGCGCGAACGGCTCCGGCAAGTCGACGCTCGCCCGTCTCATCGCCGGACTCGCCGCGCCGGACGCCGGCACGGTGGTACTGCTCGGCCGCACCGTCTTCTCCGCCGACGGCCCGGATGCGGACGCCTACCGTGAGGCGCGGCGCGGCATCGGCGCCGTGTTCCAGAATCCTGAGGATCAGCTCGTCACCACCGTGCTCGAGGACGACGTGGCGTTCGGACCGGAGAACCTCGGCGTGCCGCGCGAAGGGCGCGACGGCATCGGCGCGCGCATCGCGGAATCGCTGCACGCCGTGCGGCTGGACGACATGCGCGGCGCGAACCCGATCCGCATGAGCGGCGGCCAGCAGCAGCGGGCCGCCATCGCCGGCATGCTCGCCATGCGCCCGCGTCTGCTCGTGCTCGACGAGCCGACCGCCATGCTCGACCCCCTGGCGCGCGCCGAAGTGATGGGCGTGCTCGACGAGCTGCACGCGGGCGGCACGACCATCGTGCATGTGACGCACCATCCGGACGAGATCGCGCGCGCCGCGCGCGTGGTGCGGCTGGAGGCGGGCCGCGTCGCGGACGCCGACGCCCCCGCGTCGCCGCAACCGCGCGACGACGCCCCCGCTGCATCCGACGCATCCGACGCGGCCGTCGTCTCCCCGTCACGCCCGTCGCATGCCGACACGTCGGACGCCGACGTCATGCTGTCCGTATCGCACGTCTCCTACGCCTACCCGGGCGGCGACGGGCCGATCCTGCGCGACGTGTCGCTCGAGGTGCGTCGCGGCGAGACCGTGGCACTCATGGGCGCGAACGGCTCCGGCAAGTCGACGCTGCTGCGTCTCGTCTGCGCGCTCGACAAGCCGGACGCCGGGACAATCGTCGTGGACGGCATGCGCGTCGACACGGCGAAACGACGCGACCGCGCGAAGCTGCGCCGCACCGTCGGACTGGTCATGCAGCATCCGGAACGCCAGCTGTTCGCGGACACGGTACGCGACGACGTGGCGTACGGACCCACGAACCAGCATCTTCCCGCATCCGAGATCGCGGCGCGCGTGGACGCCGCGCTGCGGCTCGCACGACTGGACGGTCTCGCCGACCGCTCCCCGTTCGACCTGTCCGGCGGACAGCAGCGGCTTGCCGCCATCGCCGGCGTCGTCGCATGCCGGCCGAAGCTGCTCGTCATGGACGAGCCGACCGCCGGCCTGGATACGGACGGCCGCGAGCGCGTCTACCGGCTCATCGACGACCTGCACGCGCAGGGGGTGACCGTACTCGTCGTCACGCACAGCTATGCGGAGGCACATCGCGTGGCGGACCGGATCGTGGACATGCGGGAGATCTCGCGGCTCGCGGGCGACGCCGACGCAGGCGCGACGGACGATGTGCGCGGTTCGGAGCTCCAGCCCCCGCACCCGGTCTCCCACGCGGTCCCCGGCGCGGTCCCCCGTGATGCCGGCCGTCTCTCCCCCATCGCACGCCTCGACCCCCGCGTGAAGATGACGGCGTTCCTCGTGGCGATGTTCTCCGCATTCGGCATCGGCGACGCCCGGCAGCTGCTGCTCGGCGTGGCGTTCACGGCAGGTGTGGCCGCGGCGTCGCGCATCGGTCCGGCGCGTCTCCTCGGCTCGGTGAGGGTGTTCCTCGGCCTGTTCGCCGTGATGGGCCTGCTCAACGTGTTCTTCGTGCGTACGGGCGACGTCCTGTTCGCCATCGGCCCGGTCCCGGTGACGGACGACGGCGTGGCCACGGCCGTGCTGTACGCGTGCCGTTTCGCGCTGGTCATCATCCTGGGGGCGGTGTTCCTCGCCACGACCACGCCCACCGCGATCACCGACGCGTTCGCCGCGCTGCTCTCGCCGCTGCGGCGCTTGGGCGTGCACACGCAGGAGATCGCGCTGGTGCTGAGTCTCGCCCTGCGGTTCATCCCCACGCTCACCATCGAGGCGCAGGCGGTGGCGGACGCGCAGGCGGCGCGCGGCGGCTCCATCGAGACGGGGTCGCTGCCGCGGCGCGTGAGGGCGATGACGGCGATCATCGTGCCGATCTTCGCCGGCGCGCTGCGCCATGCGGACAACCTTTCGCTCGCGTTGGACGCCCGCTGCTACGAGGAGGGCATCCGCCGCACGCATTGGCGGATGATGCGCGTCACCCCGCGCGACGCGGCGTTCGCCGGCGCGCTCGTCGTCTATCTGGCGGCGTTGGTCGCGCTCGCCCTCGTCTGAGACGTTCCGGACCGTCACATGCCGCGCGTTACATGCCGCGCGGGTCGCCGAACCAGCCGCGGTAGATGATCGCGAAGTTGCGGTTGCCGTAACTGGAGCAGGCGTCGCCTTCGCCGGTGCCCGCCTTGAGCGCCGCCTCGTTCGGCTGGTAGGGCGTGTAGATGTAGAGCAATGCGGTGGCCTTGTTGCGGATGTACACCTCCGAGGCGCCGCAGGCGGTGTTCGGATGGTATTGGATGGTGTTGAGCCGGCCGGCGTGGTAGCCGTAGCGATTCTCGTGCGCCACATAGTACCGGTACCGGTTGGCGGCGCCGTACACCTGGTTGAAGAACCCCGCGTATTGGGGGTCGCAATCCGCGTCGTCGGGACAGCTCAATCCCATGGCGGCCTTGATCTGGAAGTCCGTGGGGGCCGTGGAGGAGACGAGATGCTGTTCCTTCTGCAGGACGGTGAGGAGCACCTTCTGGCTGACGCCGCAGGCGCGCGCCGACTTGTCGATGATGGCCGCGGCGGTCTCGCCTTTCGCGCCCTCGTACGCCTTGCATTGGGCGTCGGCGGGTTTGTCCTGCGTGTCGAACGTCATGGAGGCGATGGCGCCGCCCTTCGATTCGAGGAACGATTGGACTTCGGCGCGGCTCATCGCGTTCCCGTTGAAGAACTGGCCGTCGGAGATGATGTCGCCGGGGTCGAAGTCATATTCCCGGGAGAGCTGCAGCTGGCGCTCCTCGGCCGCGCGCACCTCCAGACGCCATCCGAAGAACCGTACGCCCGCCATGACGAGCGCCATCACGCAGATGACGGCGACGACGGCCGTGGCCAGCATGCCGGCGCGGGCGGGCTTGCCGCCCTTCCTCCACATGCGGGCGAGGCGTGCGAACGGCCCGCCGGACGTCTTCCGGCTCCTGTCGCGTCTGGCCGTGGCGCCCCGCGTCTTGGTCCGACGCGTCCTGCGCGTCGAGGTCCGGTTCCCCTTGGGCTTGCGTGCTGTCATCGCCGCCATTGTAGCGCCGAGGTCTGAGACGTCGGCCCGTCAGTCCGCATCGGATGCGTCGGCCGCGCCGACGCCAGCGGACGGCATGTCGCGCCACAGCAGCGTGGTGATGACGATGGCGCCGACGGAGAAGACCGCGCCGACCGGTCCCAGCCAGGTGAGGCCTAGGAAGTCGTTGACGAGGCCACCGACGGCGGAGCCGATGGCGATGCCGATGTTGAAGCTCATCGAGTTGAGCGAGGCGGCGAGGTTCATCGAACCGGGGTGCGCCTGCGCCGCCACATCCATGTACAGCACCTGGGAGGCGGAGTTGAACAGGTACATCATCATGCCGAGCGCCACCAGCAGCAGCGCGCCGTAGACGGGCACGACGGCGGCGAGCGCGAGCGTGCACAGCAGCACCGCATGCAGGCAGAAGATGGGGCGGGTGCGGGCCAGCGGCTCGACGCCACGGCCGCGTTCGGCGATCCTGCCGCCGTACAGGTTGCTCCACAGGCAGGCGACGCCGTAGATGACGAGGCCGATGCTCACGTAGCGTTCGGGCACGCCGATCTCGTCGCGCATGATCGGGGTCAGGTATGTGTAGAAGACGTAGCTGGATGCGGCGCCGCATACCACGGTGAGCACGCCGCCCCAGATGCGGCGGTCGAAGAAGAGACGGAACTGGCGGAGGAAGCCGATGGTGACCGGGTGCGAGTTGCGCGGCAGGACCGTCGCCATGAAGACCATGAGCACGACGGTGAGCGCGGTGATGATGAGGAAGGTGATGCGCCATCCGAACGTGTTCGCCGCCCACGTGCCGAACGGCACGCCCACGACCGAGGCGATGGAGAAGCCGGAGAACACCCATGCGATGAACTTGGTGCGGTAGCGTTCGGTGGTCACGTCGGGCGCGTAGGTCATCGCGATGGCGACGAGCGTGCCGGAGACGAGGGCGATCATGATGCGGGCGACGACGAGCACCGGATAGTTCGGCGCGAGCGCGCACAGGAGGTTGCCGGCGAGGAAGACGCCCATGAGCGTCAGATAGGTGGCGAAGCGTGGGAATCGGGCGGAGATCGCGGAGCCGAGCGGCGTGACCGGCGCGTACACGAACGCGAACAGCGCCACGAGGTTGCCGACGGTCACCTCGGACACGTCGAGGCCGCGGGCGATGTCCGGCAGGATGCCGACGACGACGAATTCGCTCATGCCGAGCATGAAGCTCGCCATGATGAGGATCGTGACCGGCAGGTTGAAGAACCGCTCCGACCGCCCGGACGGCTCGTTCCCGCGGGTTTCGGGCTTGGATGCCCCGGCCGGGGCCGTTTCGGCGGCGTTGTTCGCCATGATGGTTCCCTCTCTCATTGTGTTCCATGCGCATGCTATTGGGGTCGACGTACAACGGAGCGGCATGACACGCGGCTCACCGACCGAACTTCTCCCCCGGATACGACGAAGCCCCCGACGGAGCGGGGGCTTGCGTTGCCGAAGACGATGCGTGCGTGCGTCCTGCGGTCACAGCTTCGGCAGATACTTCTTGAGCTCGTACGGGGTGACCTGCTGGTTGTACTCCTCCCACTCCCGGCGCTTGTTGCGCAGGAAGTAGTTGAAGGCGTGCTCGCCGAGCACGTCGGCCACGAAGTCGGACTTCTCCATGATCTTGAGCGCGGCGCCGAGGGAACGCGGCAGCGGCTCGATGCCCATGGACTGACGCTCCTCGTCGGTGAGCTCCCAGACGTCGTCGCTGGTGGGTTCGCCGAGCGTCATCTGCTTCTCGATGCCGTCGAGACCGGCGGCGAGCAGCACGGAGTACGCGAGGTACGGGTTGGCCACCGGGTCGAGGCCACGGAACTCCATGCGCGCGGAGTTGCCCTTGCCCGGCTTGTACTGCGGGATGCGCAGCAGCGCGGAACGGTTGTTGTGGCCCCAGCAGATGTAGCTCGGCGCCTCGTTGCCGCCCCACAGGCGCTTGTACGAATTGACGTACTGGTCCGTCACCGCGCAGATCTCGGCGGCGTGGTGCAGGATGCCGGCGGCGAACTGACGGGCCGTCATCGACATGTTGAACTCCTGGCCGGCCTCGTAGAACGCGTTCGCGTCCCCTTCGAACAGGCTCAGGTGCGTGTGCATGCCGGAACCGGGGGCGTCGGCCAGGGGCTTCGGCATGAAGCTGGCGTGGATGCCGCGCTCCAGGGAGATCTCCTTGACCACGGTGCGGAACGTCATGATGTTGTCGGCCGTGGTGAGGGCGTCCGCGTATCGGAGGTCGATCTCGTTCTGGCCCGGGCCGGCCTCATGATGCGAGTACTCCACCGAGATGCCCATCTGCTCGAGCATGTTCACGGTGGCGCGGCGGAAGTCCATGCCTGGGCTGCGCGGCACGTGGTCGAAGTAGCCGCCCTCGTCGATGGGCGTGGGCGCCTTGGACCAGTCGTCCTGCTGTTCGAACAGGTAGAACTCCATCTCGGGGTGCACGTAGAACGTGAAGCCCTTCTCCTTCGCCTTGGCGAGCGAGCGCTTGAGCACGTGGCGCGGGTCACCCAGGCTCGGCTCGCCCTCGGGGGTGAGCACGTCGCAGAACATGCGGGCGGTACCCTGCGGGCCTCCTCGCCACGGCAGAATCTGGAAGGTGGAGGGGTCCGGCCTGACGATCATGTCGTCCTCGGAGACGCGGGTCATGCCTTCGATGGCGGAACCGTCGAACCCCAGGCCCTCCTCGAACGCCGCCTCGAGTTCCGCCGGCGCGATGGCCACCGACTTGAGGGTGCCGAGCACGTCCGTGAACCACAGGCGAATGAAGCGCACGTCGCGTTCCTCGACGGTGCGCAGGGCAAACTCTTGCTGCTTATCCATAGGCACCAATCCTCACATCGCCGTGTTATCGGTTTGTTACCGCCGGCTTCCCGCATGAGACGGCCGAACGACGGCGCCTTCCCGTCGCACCTTCGCCGCAGAGCGATCGCGACGCGGTCGCACCACGTCGCGCCCCATCGGACGACCCATGTTTCACGGACTGTTCCACAACATCGGACGAACGTTTCACAGGACGTTTCACACTCCCCGTCTCCGCTCATGACGGCCCCATGCCGGCCCATACCGCGGGATACGTGCGCGGCCGCACGGACGCGACGGTACAGTAGTGGGATATGAGCAATGAGGACCACATCACCCCATCCGAACATCCCCCCATCGACGTCGCCTCGTGGCGACAGGCGGAATCCCCGCGCGAACGCTCCCGCGCCGGCATCGCGGCCCGCGCGCAGGCGCCGCTCGAATCGCACGCCGTCTGGCAGGTGCGGTCCGGACGCAAGGAGGCCATCGCCCTGCTCGAGGAGCAGTCGGCCATCCGCGTGCCCGACCTCATCCCGCTGCGCTACAAGCGGATGAGCGCCAGCCCGTTCACGTTCTACCGGGGCACCGTGCTCATCATGACCAACGACCTCGCCACCACGCCCGTCAGCGGCATCCCCGTGCAGTGCGTGGGCGACGCACACATCGGCAACTTCGGCATCTTCCGCTCCCCCTCCGCACGTCTCGTCTTCGACATCAACGACTTCGACGAGACGGCGATCGGCCCCTGGGAGTGGGACCTCAAGCGCCTCGCCGTCTCCGTCGAGATCTGCGGACGCGCCAACAAACTCAAGGAGAAGGACATCCGCGCCGCGGTGACGCAATGCGTGCGCACCTACCGCGAACGCATCAAATGGTTCTCCGAAATGGACTATCTCGACGCCTGGTACGAGCATCTCGACGTGGAGGAGACGCTCGACCGGTTCGAGACGAACGCGGGCGGCAAACGCAACCGCACCCTGCGCGAGGCCGCCATGAAGGCGCTGCTCAAGGACAATGACGCGGCCGCCGCCAAGCTCTGCCGGTTCAAGGACGGCAAGCTGCGGTTCAAATCGAACCCGCCGGAGCTGGTGCCCATCAACGAGCTCAGCGGATACGCGGACCTCGACGCCCTCCAGGCACGCATCGACACCCTGTTCGACAACTACCGCCACTCCCTGTACGAGGACCGCCGCTGGGTGTTCGACCACTTCCGCTATCAGGACGCGGCGCGCAAGGTGGTGGGCGTCGGCTCCGTGGGCCAGCGCGCGTGGGCGACGGTGTGGATCGCACGCGACATCGACGATCCGATGATGATCCAGATGAAGGAAGCCACCTACTCGGTGCTCGAGCACTACTGCGGCGCCTCCCCGTACGCCACGCACGGCGAACGCGTCGTGCAGGGGCAGAAGCTCATCCAGTCCACCGCCGACGTGCTCCTCGGATGGACGAGCCTCATGGCGGAGGACGGCCGGCAACGCGACTACTACGTGCGTCAGCTGTGGAACGGCAAGGGGTCCATCGACATCGACAACCTCAACGCCACGGCGCTGTCCGACCTCGCGCGCATGTGCGCATGGTGCCTGGCGCACGCGCACGCGCGCACCGGCGACGCCATCGCCATCGCCAACTATCTGGGCGGCTCCGACGAGTTCGACCAGGCGGTCTCCTCGTTCGCGGTGAGCTACGCCGAACAGAACGACGAGGATTACGCGGTGTTCAAGAAGATGATCAAGAAGGGGCAGCTGCCCTGCGCGTGACCGGCGGTTCCCGGGGAGCCGACCTGGTTTTCCGGGAATCCCTGCGCTGATCATGCCTCTGTGCAAGGATTCCCGGAAACCACCCCGATCCGCCGGGATTTCTTGCACCGACTGCGACTCAGCACAAGGATTCCCGGAAACCTCCAACCAACTCCGGGAATCCTTGCGCTGACAACCTCCCAGTACAACAAATCCCGGAAGACGTTCCGGTCTTCCGGGATTCATCATGTTGATTCAGCTGCCGACGCCTACCTGGCGACCTCGAGCGCCTCCTCGAGGGTGAAGGCGCGAGCGTACAGGGACTTGCCAAGGATCGCGGAGTCGACGCCGAGGTCGGCGAACTTCCTGATGTTCCTCAGGTCGTCGAGCTTGGAGATGCCGCCGGAGGCGGTCACCTTCGCGTCCGTGCGTTCGGCCACCTCGCGCAGCAGGTCGAGGTTCGGACCGCTCATCATGCCGTCACGGGCCACATCGGTGACGACGTAGCGGGAGCAGCCGGCGTCGTCGAGCATCTTCATCGTCTCGAACAGGTCGCCACCCTCACGGGTCCAACCGCGCGCGGCGAGCGTGTGTCCGCGCACGTCGAGGCCGACGGCCACGCGGTCGCCGTACTTCGCGATCGCCTTGCGCGTCCACTCCGGGTTCTCGAGCGCGGCCGTGCCGATGTTGACGCGGGCCGCGCCGGCTTCGAGCGCCGCGTCGAGCGAGGCGTCGTCACGCACGCCACCGGACATTTCGATGTTGACGCGGGAGCCGAGCTCGTGGACGATCTCGCGCAGCTGGGCACGGTTGTCGCCCGTGCCGAACGCGGCGTCAAGATCGACGAGGTGGATCCATTCGGCGCCGGACTCCACCCAGGTGCGGGCCGCCTCGAGCGGGGAGCCGTAGTCGGTCTCGGAGCCGGATTCGCCTTGGCGCAGGCGCACGGCCTTGCCGTCACGCACATCGACGGCGGGAAGCAGTGTCAGGGACATAAGTGGGCCTTTCTGTTGATTCTTGGAACGTCCGTCGTGGCTTCACGCCCGTGTCAGAACGTGGCGATCCAGTTCTTCAGGAGCTGGGCGCCGGCGTCGCCGGACTTCTCCGGGTGGAACTGGGTGGCGAACAGGGGGCCGCGCTCATAGGCGGCGATGAACCGGCTGCGTCCGTACGTGCACCAAGTGACCCGCTGCTCGTCGGCGATCTCGATCTGCAGACCGCTCAGATCCTTGGCGGTCGCCTCGTGCGCGGCGTAGGAGTGGACGAAGTAGAAGCGTTCGTCCTCGACGCCGTCGAGCAGGACGGAACCGGACGCGGCCTCGACGGTGTCCCATCCCATGTGGGGCACGACGTCCGCGTCGAGCGGATCGATGCTCCCGCCGATGAGACCCACGCCGGCAGCGTTCTCGCCGTGCTCATGGCCGGTGTCGAACAGCACCTGCTCGCCCACGCACACGCCGAGCACGGCGCGTCCGGCGCGCAGACGGTCGACGATCACCCTGTCGCCGCCCACCTTGCGCAGGCCCTCCATGCATGCGGCGAACGCCCCCACGCCGGGCACGACGAGGCCGTCGGCCTCGAGCGCCTGACGGTAGTCGGAGGTGAGGGACGTGTCGACGCCCAGACGGGCGAGCGCACGCACCATGGAACGCACGTTGCCGAAACCGTAGTCGAACACCACTGCGGTGGTCATTGTCTCCCCTTTCGTTGGGATGATGCGGACGATGATGGACGGGACGCCGCCGGTCGATGGCGACCAATCGCGACCGATGGCGACCAGCCGCGGCTCAGGACACGCGCGACCCGCGGGGGGAGCCGCCGCGGCCGAACCGCGTGTGGTCGGCGATCACCTTCATGGCGGAATCGTGGTCGAGGCTGCCCGAGTCGACGACCTCGAAGCCTTGGGTCTTCAACTGGGCCACGGTGGTGATGCCCAGCATGAGGTCCTCCACGAACCGCGGCGTGGAGTTGAACAGGATGGGCGGCGCAAGCGTCTGCCCGCCCTGTCCTCCGGCGTACAGGGTCACTTCGAGCTTGTCGGCGCGGTTCACGCCGAGCACGACGCTCATGCCGCCCACCACGGTGGTGATGTCGCGTGCGGCCGCCTCCGGCGCGTCGCCGTCGAGGTTGCGCAGCACCGCGATCGCGCCTTGGTTGGAGCCCACGCAGTCGGCGGAGATGTCGGACAGCTGGCAGAACGCGGCGAGCAGCTGCGCGGAGGCGATGCGGGTGACGATGGCCGCCATCTTCGCCTTGTCGCCGAGCAGTCCGGCGAGCGCGTCCTCGAACCCGGCGGACGGGTCGATGGACGAGGCGTCGTCGGGGATGTCGATGTCGCCGAGGTCCGGCAGGTCGCCGTCGGACGCGTTTTCCCCGTCCCCGCGATCCTTGCCGTCATGGCCCGCATCGCCGTGTCCGGCATCGTCCGACGTGTCCGCGAACTCCTGCTCGAAGCCGGCCATCGCCTTGGCGATGTCCTCGTCGGACAGGTGCGAGGCGTCCGGGTCGAAGCCGTCCTGTCCGTTCGGGTCGGTCGGGTTGGTCGGATCGTTCGGGTCGTCCATGTCGTCCCAGCCGGCCATCACAGGCTTCCCTTCGTGCTGGGGATGAGGCCTTCGATGCGCGGATCGGGTTCGATGGCGAAGCGCAGGGCGCGCGCCAGCGCCTTGAATTCGGCTTCCGCGATGTGGTGCGGGTCGCGTCCGGCGAGGACCTGCATGTGCAGGCAGATGCCGGCGTGCAGGGCGATGGATTCCATGACGTGACGCACGAGGGAACCGGTGAAGTGGCCTCCCATCATGCAGTATTCGTAGCCTTCCGGCTCTCCGGTGCACACCACGTACGGGCGGCCGGAGATGTCGACGATGGCCTTGGCGAGCGCCTCGTCGAGCGGCACGGTGGCGTCGGCGAAACGACGGATGCCACGCTTGTCGCCGAGCGCCTGCTTCAGCGCCTCGCCGAAGACGATGGCCGTGTCCTCCACGGTGTGGTGCACGTCGATGTCGGTGTCGCCGTACGCGTGGATCTTGAGGTCGATGAGCGAGTGCTTGCCGAGCGCGTTCATCATATGGTTGTAGAACGGCACGGACGTGTCGATGTCGGTCTGTCCGGTGCCGTCGAGGTTGAGTTCGAGGTCGATGTGCGATTCGCTGGTCTCACGGACGATGTGCGCGGTGCGCGCCATGATGATGCTCCTTCATGCCGGTGCGGCCGGCTGGTGGGTTTGCCTGTTCTGCCTATTCGGCTTCCACGATGCGCATCGTTTCGACGAGCGCGTCACGGAAGCGTGCCATCTCCTCGTCGGTGCCCATGCAGACGCGCAGCCAGCCGTCCGGGCCGACGACGCGGATGAGCACGCCCCGTTCGAGAAGTCCCTCGAAGATGGCGTCACGCTTGTCGAAATGGCCTCCGAACAGCAGGAAGTTGGAGCCGGATTCGGCGACTTCGAGCGTTTCGCCCTTGTACGTCTGCTCCTTGAGCCATGCGGCGGTGGCCTCGCGGGTCTCGCGCAGATGGTCGACGCGGCTCAGCTGTTCGTCGGTGTGCTCGAACGCGGCGATGGCGGCGGCCTGCGTCACGGCGGACAGGTGGTACGGCATGCGTACGATGCGCACGCAGTCGATGATGCCCTTGCTGGCGGCGAGGTAGCCGACGCGTGCGCCGGCGAAGGCGAACGCCTTGCTCATGGTGCGGCTGACGGCCAGGTTCGGATGGTCCTTGATGAGGGTCACGGCGCTCGGGGTGCCGGGCTTGCGGAACTCGACGTACGCCTCGTCGATGACGAGGATCGGGTGCACGCCCTCGCCGGCGCCCGCCACTTCGGCGGTCTCGCAGGCGGCGAGGATGCGCTCGATGTCCTCCATCGGCAGCGGGGTGCCGGTCGGGTTGTTCGGGCTGGTGAGCAGCACCATGCTCGGCTTGACCTCGTGGATCGCCTCGATGGTCTTCTCCACGTTGAGTGTGAAGTCCTCGTTGCGGTGGGCGAGTTTCCAGCCGGTGAACGTGTCGCGTGCATACTCCGGGTACATGGAGTACGTGGGGTCGGCGCCGAGTGCGGTGCGCCCCGGGCCGCCGAACGCCTGGAAGAGCTGGAGCATGATCTCGTTGGAGCCGTTGGCGCCCCACAGTTCGTCGACGTCCAGCTTCACGCCGGATTCGCGTTCGAGATACGTGGAGAACGCCTTGCGCAGTTCGATGTGTTCGCGGTCCGGGTACCGGTTCAGCGTCGGCGCGATCTCGCGCATGCGGCGGGCGATGGTGTCGCAGACGGCCGGATCCGGAGCGTACGGGTTCTCGTTCACGTTGAGGCACACGGGCACGTCCAGCTGGGGAGCGCCGTACGGCTCCTCGCCGATCAGGTCGTTGCGCAGGGGCAGGTTCGCGGGGATCGCGTTGTTGTCAGTCATTGGTTTCGGTCTTTCTGGGTTCGTCCCGTCGCACAATGACGCGGGACGTCATATCCGGTCCGCTCTCAGCGCAGGCCGGCCTCCTGTTCCTGTTCGCGAAGGGTGGCCTTGTCGTACGGGTCCTTGACGAAGCGGGACAGCACGCATTCGCCGTGCGCGGGAAGGTCCTCGGAGACGGCGAACGCGTTGATGCGCGCGGCCAGGGCCTTGAGTCCCTCCTCGTCGTATTCGATGACTTCGACGGGCTTCATGAACGTATGGACGCCGAGGCCGGCGGCGAAGCGGGCGGTGCCGCCGGTCGGCAGCACGTGGTTGGAGCCGGACATGTAGTCGCCGAGCGGGACCGGAGAGTAGGGGCCGCGGAAGATGGCGCCGGCGTTCTTGATGCGCTTGACGACGTCGTCCGCGTTCGCGGTCTGGATCTCGAGGTGTTCGGCCGCGTACGCGTTGGCCGCGTCGATGGACTGGTCGAGGCCGTCGGTCAGCACGATGGCCGACTGCGTGCCGGAGAGCGACGTGTGGACGCGTTCGGCGTGCTCGGTGCGCGGCACACGGTAGTTGAGGTTCTCCTGCACCTTGTCGGCGAGTTCCGGGGAGTCGGTGAACAGCACGGAGCCGGCGAGCTCGTCGTGCTCGGCCTGGCCGATGAGGTCGGCGGCCACGAGGCTCGGGTTCGCGTCCTTGTCGGCGATGATGCCGATTTCGGTGGGGCCGGCGACGGCGTCGATGCCGACGAAGGCGGAGACGAGGGACTTGGCGGTGGCCACGAAGATGTTGCCAGGACCGGTGATCTTGTCGACCGGATCGCAGAGCACGTCGCCGTCCTGCGGCTCGCTGCCCTTGGCGCCGTAGGCGAACATGGCGATGGCCTGCGCGCCGCCGACGGCGTACACCTCGTCGACGCCGAGGATGGCGCAGGTGGCGAGGATGGTCTTGTTGGGCAGGCCCTGCGCGTCATCACGGGCGGGCGGGGTGGCGATGGCCAGCGATTCGACGCCGGCGGCCTGGGCCGGCACGGCGTTCATGATGACGGACGACGGGTACACGGCCTTGCCGCCGGGCACGTAGAGGCCGACGCGCTGGATGGGAATCCAACGTTCGGCGACACGGGCGCCGGGCGCGAGGTCGGTGTGGAAGTCCTTCGGCACCTGATTGGCGGCGACGGCGCGGGCACGGCGCACGGATTCCTCGATGGCGGCGCGGACTTCGGGGTCGAGCGTATCGAGGGCGGCGGTGATGGCCTCCTTGGGCACGCGAAGGTGTTCGGGGCGGACATGATCGAATTTCTCTTCGAAGTCGCGCAGGGCGGCGGCGCCGCGCTCCTTGACGTCGTCCAGGATCGGGCGCACCAGATCGGTGGCCTCGGAGGTACCCATGGCGGCGCGCGGCATCGCGGCCAGCAGTTCGGCACGGGAAAGGACTTGACCACGAAGGTCGATGATTCGCATGATGTTCTCGCTCATAACGCCCCATCGTAACAATGGCGCCGCATGGAACGCCCGGTACTGTCCACTTTCGCCCGCATCGTGGGATTACGCCCTTGCGGTGGAACGCATGGGCGTCGGTATCCGGAATCGTCGATGATGTATGTGGGCTGGTGTTGTTTTTTGGGGGTGGGTATAAAAGATTGACCTCGGGAGCGTACTGCTCGACCGAGGTCAATCAATCGTGTGGATGCGGCGGCGTGCTACTCTCCCACACCCTGTCGGGTGCAGTACCATCGCCGTGCAGGGCCTT
>NZ_JAFEJX010000012.1:0-81511 GCF_018555635.1 Bifidobacterium sp. CP2
CGCCTGAACACCACGAAGAACGAACACACCAGCCGCCACCGGCAAGGCGAAACACGCCCACGACAACCAAACAAAACCCGACACATCAACCCCCTACGGAATTGACAAAAACATAGGAACACCCCCCCGAGGCTAACTGACGCACCGGCACAGACCGGTGATTATCTTGCCGCGGTCTCACAAGACTGCGGCAAGACCCCTTGCGGAACCGTTCACCTGCAGAACCGTTCCCGCGCATGTCGTCCATCGTCACGCCGACGGACGACCACCCGCTCCCAGGCCAGGAAAGCCGGGGTGCGCTGATGCGGAAGTTCAAGCCCATCCTTCTCGGCAGCGACATCAACGTATACGGCATGGCCCGTGCGTTCCACGAGGAGTACGGCATCGTCTCCGACGCCTACGCCTACTTCCAGCTGAGTCCCACGAAATTCAGCAGGATCGTTAACGTGCACGTCGTGCCGGACTTCGACAACTTCGTGACCTTCCGGGACTTCATGCTCTCCCTAGGTAAGCAGCTGAAGGACGAGGATCCGGACCGCGCACTGCTGCTCATCCCCTGCGGCGACGTGTATGCGAATCTGCTGAGCCAGTGCGGCGACGATCTGAGAAGGTACTTCGTATACAACACTCTCGATATCCGCCTGTCGCGCAGGCTTGCCTACAAGGCCACGTTCTACCAGATGTGCGAACAGTATGACCTGCCGCACCCGAGGACGAAGACCGTCACCGCCGAGGATGTCAAGCTCGGTGCGTACAAGAATCTGCCGTTCGATTACCCGGTGGCCATGAAGCCCGCCAATTCCGTCGAATGGCTTGACATCGACTTCGAGGGCCGCCGCAAGGCATACATCTTCGAGCGTCCCGAGGACCTTGACGTGATGATCCGCCGCGCCTACGACGCCGGCTACACGTCCGAAATGGTCATCCAGGATTTCATCCCGGGTGACGACTCGCGCATGCGCGTGCTCAATGCCTACGTGGACCACCACCATCGCGTACGCATGATGTTCCTCGGACATCCCTTGCTTGAGGATCCCTCCCCCGTGGCCGCCGGCAACTACGCGGCGATCATCCCCGACTTCAACCAAGACGTATTCGACCGTATCAAGTCGTTCCTTGAAGACATCGGATATGAGGGAGTCGCGAACTTCGATATGAAGTACGACGAGCGCGACGGTGAGTACAAGCTGTTCGAGATCAACCTGCGTCAGGGACGTTCCAGTTATTTCGTGACGCTCAACGGCTTCAACCTCGCGAAATACTTCGTCGACGATCTCATCGAGGACACTCCGTTCGACGGCAACACCGTGTTCGGGCGCGGTTCCAAGCTGTGGCTCGAGATTCCGCGCTCGATCTTCACTGATTATGTCGCCGCCGGAGAGGACAAGATGCGTGGAGCGGCGATGATCGAAGCCGGCGATTGGGGAACCACGCTCGAATACAAGAAGGACATGAACCCCCTGCGCTGGCTGATGATCCGGCACATGTTCTCGATCTACAAGAAGAGCTACGCGAAGTACTTCAAGCAGAAGGGCGATCTGAAATGAGAAGACCGTTCTTCGCCGTCCTCGGCGGCATGGGATCGCTGGCCACGGAAAGCTACGTGCGCCTCGTCAACGAAGGCATGCACGCCACGTGCGACCAGGACTACCTCGACTATGTCGTATTCAACGATGCCGGAGTCCCGGACCGCACCGCCTTCATCACCGGACAGTCGGACGACGACCCGTTCCCGGTGATCGCCGACGATATCGCCAAGGCCACGGCCATCGGCGCAAGCTTCATCGTACTCACCTGCAACACGGCGCACTACTTCTACGACCACTTCCAGTCGCTCACCCCAGTGCCTATCCTGCACATGCCGCGCGGTGCCATCGCACGCATATCCTTGCTCTACCCAGCCTCGACCCACCCGCGTCTGGGATTCCTCGGCACAGTGGGATCACGCGCCTCGGGCGTATACCGCCAGGCCGCCGAAGAGGCCGGATACACATTCGTCGAGCCGGATGACGCATTGCAGGAGCGCATCACGTCGCTCATCTATGACGACGTAAAGGGCGACCGCGGACCCGATCTGAACCGGTACCGGTCGGTGCTTGACGACATGCTCGACCCTGCCGGAGAATGCCGCGCCGACGTGCTCGTGCTGGGCTGCACCGAGCTGAGCGTGCTCAACGAACGGTTCCCGATGCCTCGCCTGGCGATCGTGGACGCGCAGGCGGTGCTGGTGGAGGATACGATCGAGCGGGCGAAGGCTCTGCGGACCAGCTGATTCCCGGTTTTCGGTTGCATACCCTGCCGTGAAGTACGGTGATCGACGCGACACACTCGAGGCCATTCAATCGGGCCTATGGTCGCGTCGGTCGCCGCCTCCTACTCCTCTATGGAAACATTGCGGTCGTATGGCGCATGCCCGCACCCCGCCTACTCCTTGACAGATGTGGGCGGGGTGCGGCGAGGCAACCGTTGGCTCACCACGGCGGTGACGCCGTCGGCGCGCATCGTGACGCCGTAGAGCGCGTCGGCGATCGCCATGGTGCGCTGCTGGTGGGTGATGACGATGAGCTGGGCGTGCTCGCGCAGCCCTTCGATCGCGTCGAGCAGACGCGTGAGGTTCACGTCGTCGAGCGCGGCCTCCACCTCGTCCATCACGTAGAACGGGCTGGGACGCGCGGTGAAGATCGCGAACAGCAGGGCCAACGCGGTCAGGGAGCGTTCGCCGCCGGACAGCAGGCTCAGCTGCTTCACGCGTTTGCCCGCCGGGCTCGCCTCGACGATCACACCGGTGGAGAGCATGTCGTCCGGGTTCTCGAGCCGCAGCCGGCCGGTGCCGCCCGGGAACAGGGTGGCGAACACCTGTTCGAACGCCTTGGCGGTGTCTTCGAACGCGGTGCAGAACACGTCCACCATGGTGGCGTCGAGGTCCTTGACGAGACGCATGAGGTCCTCACGCGAACGCATGATGTCGTCGCGCTGGTCGTTGAGGTATTTGTTGCGCGCGGTGAGCGCCTCGTATTCCTCGGTGGCCAGCGGGTTCACCTTGCCGAGTCTGGCGAGGTCGCGCTGCGCCTTCTCCAGCCGTTTGACCTGCTCCTCGCGCACGTAGGGCACGGTCCGGTATGCGGTCGCGTCCGCAGGCGCATCCGCGTCCGGTCGTTTCACGGTCTCCCCGTCCGACGTCCCGTCCGATGTCTTCTCTTCCGGTTCCGTGTCCGTGTCCGCCTCCGCCTTCGCCTTCGTCTCCAGCGGGATCGGGTCGCCGTCGTCGTCCAGCACCGGCACCGGCTTGTCCGGTCCGTAGGATTCGACGAGCGCGTCCACGTCCATGCCGAGCTCGTCGCCCGCCTTGCGGACGACTTGTTCGTATTCGGCGGCGATACGCTCCCGTTCCACGTCGAGCGCATGCTCACGCCCGGACAGCTCCCCCACGGTTGGTTCGACGGCGGCGCGGCGCGTGCGCAGCGTCCTGAGTTCCTCGTCATGGCCGGAGAGCTCCGACCGGAGTCGTTCGCGTTCCTCCACGGTCTTCGAGATGGCCTCTTCGACCATGTGCGACGCCGCGCGCGCGTCCGCGGCGACGGCCACGGCCCGGGCCGCCTGGTCGCGAAGCCGCGCGTTCGATTCCTCGATGCGGGCGCGCCGCTCCCTCGCCTCCTTCGCGTTGCCGCGAAGCAGCGCCGCCTGCCTGCGCAATGATTCGGCCTTCCGGTCCGCTTCGGTCCACGCGATCTTCGTGGCGACCTCCTGGTCGCGCGCGGTGGACAACGCCGTTTCGAGCTCACGTTCCCGTGCGGACAGCTCGTCGGGGTCGGTGTCGCCGTGTTCGGCGTGTTCGGCCGCGTGCAGCGACTGCCGAAGGTCGGCGAGTTTGCCGCGATGCGTGTCGACGTCCTCCTTCGCCTTGGCGAGACGTTCGTCGAACTGTCCGAGTCGCCGTTCGGCGTCGTCGACGCGACGCCGCGCATCCTTGAGGGCCTTCGCCGCCTGTTCGGCCTTGAGACGCGCCTCGGTACGCCTGCGGGAGGCTTCGTCCACCTGTCGCGCGGCTTGGTCGCACGCGGTCTTTGCCGCGGCGACGTCGGCGTCCGCCTGCACGGCCTGCCGTTCGAGCGCGGCGACGTCGTGCAGCGCCTTGTCGCGTCGGGCGGCGAGCGATAGATCGCTTTGCGTCGTCACGGAACCGCCCACGGCGGCGACCGACGCCGTGAACAGCTCCCCCGCATGGGTGGCCGCGCGCGCGGCGAGCCGTTCGGTCACGATGCGCTGCGCCTCGTCGGCGGTGTCCGCGACGGCGGTGTCCGCGACGAGCGTGCGCACCGTCGCCGCGACGCGGGCCGCCTGCACGGCGTCGGCGGCGTCGGGGTTCGCGTCGACGTACGTCGACAGCATGGCGACGTCGCCGTTTCCGGCACCGTCGACGGATGCGTCGCCCGCCGACGTGACGTCCCCGTCGTCGGAGACTTCGGCTGCGTCACCGGTTCCGTTCAATCGGATGACGACGGCCTGGCCGAGACGCTCCTCGCGGGCGTGCTCCAACGCGTGCAGCATGTTGCTCGCCTCCGGCACGACGACGGCGTTCGCATAGACGCCGAGCGCCCTGGCGACGGCCTCCTCCCAGCCGTCGCGCACGTGGATGAAGTCGGCGAGGCGTCCGAGCGCGCACGTATCGTCGTCCGCTTCGAGCATGCCGGATGCGTTGCGGCCGGACAGCGTGTCCTGCAGCGCGTCGGCCTTGGCCTTGAGCGAGATGATCTTCGACCGGATGGCCCGTTGCGCGTCGAGGGCCGCGTTCAGGGCGTCGCGGCGTTCGGCGAGCAGGGACCGTGCCTCGTCGAGTTCCCGTCCGTCGTCCGGAACCGTTTCGGCTTCGTCCTGCAGGCGCAGCCGTTGCGCGCGTGCCTCCTCGAGCTGCCCGCGGAACGCCGCACGCTGGTCGTTCAGGTCCGCGATGCGGCGTTCCTCCGATTGCACAGCCGTTTCCTCGCGTGCGACGAGCTCACGTAGGCGTGCGATGCGCGCGTCCCGTTCGCGGGTCGTTCTGCGCAGTTCGGCGAGCGTCTGCCGGATGGACGCCAGACGTTTCTCATCGCCGGCGCGCCGTTCGGTGGCCTGGTCGAGCGCGAGTCTCATGTCGTTCGCCGTGGCCGTCTGCGTTGCGGTCTGCCGTTCGAGTTCGGCGGCGCGGTTGTCGAGCAGGTCCGGGTCCTCACCGGGGTTCGTCACGACGCGGCCGAGCAGGGAGCGTCCGCGCTCGTCGGCGATCGAGGCGAGCGAATCGAACCGTTCGCGCAGCTGGCTGAGCGAACGCCACGTCTGGTTGACCTTGTCGATGGCCGGATTGGACCTGCCGACCTGCGTCTCCACCTGTTCGATGCGGATGTTGGTCTGGGCGAGCTCCCGTCGCGCCTTGGCGAGGTCGCCTCTCACGGCGGCGAGTTCGGCGCGGTTGCGGTCGCGACGCCGCATGGCGTCGACGGCGTCGTCGGCGTAGATGCGGGACCGTGCGTCGCGCAGCGAGACCTGGATGGCGTCGGCCCGCCGGGAGATGCGGGCCTGTCTGCCAAGCGGGCCGAGCTGGCGGCGAATCTCCCCGAGCAGATCGTCCAGACGTTCGAGGTTGGTCTGCGTGTTGGCGAGCTTGCGCAGCGCCCGCTCCTTGCGTTTGCGGTGCTTGAGGATGCCGGCGGCCTCCTCGATGAACGCGCGGTGTCCGGCGGGGTCGGCCCTGAGAATGGAGTCGAGCCTGCCCTGACCGACGATCACGTGCATCTGCTGGCCGAGACCCGTGTCGCTCAGCAGCTCCTGGATGTCGAGCAGACGGCAGGGGCTGCCGTTGATCGCGTATTCGGAGCCGCCGTTGCGGAAGATGGTGCGGGATATGGTGACTTCCGTGTAGTCGATGTCGAGCGCGCGGTCGGTGTTGTCGATGGTGAGCGACACCTGCGCGCGGCCGAGCGGCGGCCGGGAGGACGTGCCCGCGAAGATCACGTCCTCCATGTTGGAGCCGCGCAGGTTCCTGACGCCCTGCTCGCCCATCACCCAGGTCAGAGCGTCCACGATGTTCGATTTGCCGGACCCGTTCGGTCCGACCACGGCGGTGATGCCGGGTTCGAAGCGCAACGTGGTGGCGGATGCGAACGATTTGAATCCGCGGAGCGTCAGTTCCTTGAGATACACCTGGCCGTCGTCCTCCGTCCCGTCACTCGACGTCGGCGGCGGGGCCCACGCCGGTTGCGCCGGTTGCGCCGGCGGTTTCGGTGTCGTCGGCATCCTCGACGTCTTCGACGTCCTCGCGACGCTCCGGTTCGACGACGGGCTGGTGAATGCCCATGGCCTTCTTCATGACGGGGCTGGCATGCTCCTCGAGCATGGTGCGCGCGTCGCCTGCGGTGACGAAGCTGCCGCAGATGAGCACGCCGTGGCCGTAGCCGACACCGAGGTCGTCGGCCTCGTCGACGAGGTTCACGGCGGTCTGGATGGCGTCCGGCAGCTCCGGCTCCTTGATGACGCGGTCGCGGCCGAACACCTCGACGGCGATCTTCTCGAGCTCATCCGCGGGCATGACGCGGTCACGCCAGGAGTTCTCGGTGACGACCACCTGACTCAGGATCGGCTCGAGCACGCCGAGGTACTCCTCGACCTGCTTGTCCTCCATCATGGCGATGACGCCGACGAGCTGTTCGAAGTGGTAGTTCTCCTCGATGGCGGCACGCAGGGATTCAGCGGCGTTCACGTTGTGTCCGCCGTCCACGATGATGGTGGGCGAAGTGCGGATCTGCTCGATGCGTCCGGGAATCTTCACGCCGGAGAGCGCCTCGGCGACGATGTCACCGTCCAGCGCGCCGGAGACGGGAATGACGGCCTCGCAGGCGGCGAGCGCGGCGAGCGCGTTGTGCGCCTGGTGTTCGCCGAACTTGGCGATGGGCACTTCCGTGTAGGTACCGAGCGGCGTGGCGAGCGTGGCGACCTGTCCGCCGACGGCGGGCATGCGGCTGACGACCTCCATCTCCTGCCCGTCGCGCACCAGCTTGGCGTGGTTGCGTTCGGCGGCGGCCTCGAGGATGGGCATGACGGCTTCGGCGTGCGGCTGCGGGCCGATGATGGCGGTACAGTCCGGCTTGATGATGCCGGCCTTCTCGGTGGCGATCTGCTCGACGGTGTCGCCGAGCCACTTCATGTGATCCATGTCGACGGGGCCGATGATGGCGGCGTCGGCGTCGAGCACGTTGGTGGCGTCCCATGCGCCGCCCATGCCGACCTCCACGACGGCCACGTCGACGGGCGCGTCGGCGAACTTCCAGATGGCCATGGCGGTGAGCACCTCGAAGAAGCTCATGCGCGGCTTGCCCTGTTCGGTCATCTTCGCGTCGACCATGGCGACGAGGTCCTTGATCTGGTCCCATGCGTCGATGAAATCGTCGTCGGACAGCTGCTGGCCGTCGATGGCGATGCGTTCATTGACCTTCTCCAGATGCGGGGACGTGTAGAGTCCGGTGCGCATGCCGTAGGCGCGGCAGATGGCCTCGGCCATGCGGGCGGTGGACCCCTTGCCGTTGGTGCCGGTCACGTGGATCACGCGGAACGACTCCTCCGGGTGTCCCAGCAGGTCGAGCATGAGGTTCATGCGGTCCAGGTCGAGGTTGGTGGTGTTGTGTTCGGGGGGACGGCTCATGATGTCCAGTTCGACGTCCCTGATCGATTCGTTGTTCCTGTTCGGATGCTCGAATGACATGGTTCCTGTGCTCCTGCTCGTTCTTCCGTGCCGTTGCCGTGCCGCGGCCGGCATGTTCGCCGGGATTCCGTCTACGGTAGTCGGTTTCCCGGGCGGGGTTCCTCCCGCTGGGGGTTCCCGTCCGGGCGATTCCTGTCCGCAGGCGGCCAATCGGCCCCGCATGCCCACAAACTCCACAATGATAGCCGACCCCCTGCCGTCGTGCGGATTCCCTACGGACGTTCATCGCAGGGCGCACCGGCATCGTGGTCGCGTCGTTCCGCGCCGGCGGCGTCGTTTGTGTGCCATCGGCATCGCGCACGCGCCATCGGCGTCGTATGCATGCCATTCACCGGCTGGAGACGACGCTAAGAGGCCTTCCGGCATCGGTGTCACGCCAACCGTGGCAGGGAACCGACGCCAAACGCCTTCAAACGTCGCTTTCTGGCCAGCCATGGCACGGTAACGACGCTGAGCGGCCTCCAGGCGGCGGAACCGTGCCATCCTTGGCCAGGAACCGACGCGAAAGGCATGCCGCCGACGGTACCCGATACGACCTCGACGGAATCGGCTCATTATCGGATACACCGAATCCTGCCTAGGCACGGATGAAAGCCGCCTGAAATCCGGCGGCATCACGGTTATCCACATCCGACGCCTCATCCGCAAATCGGCTTGATTCCAACGATTTCCGTATCAGACACGCCGGGAGAGAGGGCTCCGACCACATCGCCGGGAAAACAACATCCGTCATATCGGAATGATTTACGCTCGAATCATGAGAGCACACAGGACCCTGACGAAGCTGATGGCCGACGCGCAACGCGAAGGCAGATGCGCGTATTCCCACGACGCCGCCGAGCAAGCGGCGCTGCGCAGACGCGCCCGGGCAGGAGACTTCGTGCGCGTCTATCCGGGAATCCCGTCACTGTATGCCGAAACGGCATATTGGAGCGGGCTGAAGCCTCCGGCACGCACGATGCATATCGCACGGTCGCTCGCACAGGTCCACCGCACATGGGTGTTCGGCGGCCTGGTAGCCGCGGTCGCCTACGGATTCGAACATCAATGGTGCCTTCACGATGGATCGGTGACGGTCGCCACATCGGATCACGGCACGCATCGTCCCAACAACCGCCACCTGAAACGTGTCTATGTGCCGAAGTCGTCCATGGTGCAGGTCGAGAATGAGAAGTCGGGGCTGCTTCTGCTGCCGCGCGCCATGACGCTGCTCGACTGCGCCGCCTCATATGAATTCCGTTTCGCGCTGCCGTTCTTCGACTCGGCGTTCGCCAAAGGAATCACCACGGAGGATGTACTCGATGCAAGCGGTCGGATGCACACCGATCAAGCGACGACTCTGCGGCTGCTCCGCCATACGGATGCGAACAGCGAGAACGGCGGCGAATCGTTGGCGCGCGGGACGATGATCGAGGAGCGGTTCCCCACGCCACGACTTCAGGTACCGGTGCGTGATCCGCAATCCGGAGCGGAGTATCGTGCCGATTTCGTCTGGACGTTGGCCGACGGCACGGTGGTCGTCGGCGAATATGACGGCACACGCAAATACATCGATCCCGACATGACCGACAATCGCGGCGTGCAGGAGATGGTGGCGCGGGAACGCCGGCGGGATGAGGCTCTGAAACGTGCCGGCGCGCGCGAAATCGTCCATTTCTCCTATGACGACGTCATCAAGAGAGTCCCGCTGACGATGAAGCTGCTCAAAGCCGGAATCCCCCGCGGGAACGGCCCATGACGTACGTCCGCGCCTTCGCACCGACGCGAAGGGCATGCCGCCACGCGAGGGCTGATTTGACGGGAACGTCAGGACGGTCATATGGTGAATCCCGTTATGATTCGATACGCCATGTTCGATTGCGCCGGCGAGGAAGGCCGCGCGTTGCGACAGCAGATTGGGCTGCTGCCGCCGCTCGAACATGCCCTTGACGAGAAACGTCAATGGAAGGGGCTCCTGGCCGGGCTTTCCTCCACCACCACGCTCCCCCGCTGAAACCCGCATAACCGAATCATTCCTCCAAGGTCCCCGTCCGTCCAACGGCATGCCACGGCATAGGCGGCATCGCCAATCCACGCAATCCACGCAATCCACGCGATTCACGTACGGCACCGAATAACGCCTGCGGAACATACGTCACATGCGCATGCCGCGTGGAGACGGCCACTCGGCCGGTTCCGCCCCGCCACCGCCGACGACCGCGATCCGCCATGCAACGCCCTGACGACGGGAACCGAAGACACCAATCAATCCATTCCAAGGAAGGAGACAACCACATGAGGTATTTCACCACCGACACGCATTTCGGACATCCGCTGGTGAGCGTGCTGCGCGGATACACCCGCTTCGACCCCGGCCGCGAGCGCTACGCCGCGCTGCTCGCCGAACAGGGCCGCAAGGCCGCCGAGGACTGGGCGAAGGGCGTCGTGCTTGACGATTCGCGGCTCAGCTTCCGCACGGCGGCGGACACGGACGCGCATGATGCGGCCGTCGTCGCGAACATCAACCGTCTGGTCGGCGAGGACGACGAACTGTGGATTCTGGGCGACATCGGCTTCCGCACATCCGTCCGGCATCTCAAGTCGTGTCTGCGCCAGCTGCGCTGCCGTCACCTGCATGCGGTGATCGGCAACCACGACGACTGGTGGCTGGACGACCGGCCGGCGCGCAACTTGTTCGAGTCGATTGAGCCGAACGATGCGGTCGATCTCACCGGTCTTGACGCCGCCCACCCGGAGCGGGCCGTGACCGTGAACCTGTCGCATTTCCCCTACCGTGAGGATCTCGTCTACGGGTGGCCGGATGACGCCGTGCGCTTCCCGGACAAGGCGCTGCCGTTCGACGGCCGGCGTCTCCTGTACGGGCATACGCATCAGCTCTCGCCCGAGGGCGCACGCCCGGAGGCGCTCAACGTGGGTCTCGACGCGTGGGGTCTCGGGCCGGTGAGCGAAACCCGGATCGTCGAATGGTTCCATGGACATGCGGGTGTCGTGTCCGACACCGCGAAGCCCTGCACCGCGAAGCCCCACGCCGAGCCGTCCGATGCTCCGACGACGGAAAGGAGCTGACCCGATGGCGAAGCTGATCATCCTGCGCGGTCTGCCGGCATCCGGCAAGTCCACGTGGGCACGCCGATGGGCGGACGATCCCTCGAACACGTGGCCGCACTGCGTGGTCTCGTTGGACGCCATCCGCCTGATGGTCGCCGGTTCCGCGGCGAACCGGGACCGGATGTGGTCCCGTCATGCCAAGTCGTTCGAGGCGATGGTCGTCGCCATGGGACGGCATATGGTCGCCGACGCGTTGGACGCCGGTTGGGACGTGGTCGCCGACGCCCAGCATGCGAACCCCCGGTATGCGCGCGAGCTGGCGCTGCTCGCCCGCAGGCACGGCGCGATCTGGGAGACGAAGGACTTCGACGTGCCGTTGGACGAGCTGCTGCGGCGCAACGCCGCGCGTGGGGACGCCGACCGGGTGCCAGAGGAGTACATCCGTGAATCCTGGAAGCGGTTCCATGCCGTGATGTTCCGGCCGTTGGAGCCGGGAGACCCTGACGGGAACCTGTTGGACCGCATGCGCGCCGACCCGTATGTGCGGGTCGTTCCGGTGCGCGGTGAGACGGACGTCTTCGCCTGCAATTTCACGTCGGAGGCGTTCCGCGAGCATCGTTGGACGGCGCGCACGATCAACGCGCGCGGCCTGTTCCTCGACGGCGATGGCCGTGTGGTGCAGCGTGGTTTCGAGAAGTTCTTCGCCGTGGACGAGACTCCGGAGACCTCGTTCGAACGTGTGGTCGCGCACGCGCGCGACCATGCCGGCGCGCTGCCCGTGCGTGTGGAGCGCAAGGAGAACGGGTTCCTGGGCCTGGTGGGAGCCGGCGGCGATCCGGGGACGTTCCGGTTCTGGTCGAAGTCCGGGCAAACGGATTATTCCGCGCTGATCGAACGGCTGTTCCCAGAAGACCCGGCCGTTCGCGGCGAACTGTGGCGGATGCTGCGCGAATGGGACGTCACGGCGGCGTTCGAGGTGATCGACTGCGAGTCGGACCGTCATATCGTCGGCTATGACGGGTCAGGGCTGCGTCTGCTGCATCTGATCCGCAACGCCGAGACGTTCTCCATCGACTACGGGCATGAGGGTGCGTTCACGCAGGCGGGCGGGTTCGTCCGGCCGGAGACCGTGACGATCGCCCGCACGCCCGATGAGGTCGCGCAGGCGATCGTGGACGCCAAGGCAAGTCCGCGCGAAGGCGTGGTGCTGTATTTCGCCGACGGTTGGATGGTGAAGGTGAAGTCGGACCGGTACAAGCTGGTCAAGGCGATGCGCCCGCTGCTGCAGCGCATGCTGCTGCGTGGACGTCCGTGCAACAAGACGGGCGACGTGGCCGATCTGGCGCGCCGAATCGTCGACTACGCCCGCGATCACGACATCGATCTGACGTATGAGCGGCAGGCGTTCGGCGAACGCGACGTGGATATGACCAAGGTCGGCGAGCTGGTCGATCTGGTGCGTTGACGCCGTCGCACGTCACGCGAGCGTCGGGTCGGCGAAACGCCGGTTGGCGAGTACCGGGAGCGATTCGCGGGCGTCGCGCAGCGCATCACGTCTGAGTTCGGCGGTGATGAGTCCGGGATGGGAGCCGGCGCCAGCGACGACCTCGCCGAGCGGGTCGATGACGCGGCTCAGGCCGATGGTCCTGGCTCCCGTCTCGCTGCAGGCGAGCACATAGCAGGTGTTCTCCAGCGCGCGGGCGGCGGTCAGGAGCTCCCAGTGGCGTTCCTTCCGCGCGCCGCGCACCCATGCGGCGCTGACGGCGATGACGTCCGCTCCGCGCACGGCAAGGGACCGTGCGGTCTCCGGGAACCGCACGTCGTAGCAGGTCATCACGCCGATACGCCAGCCGTCGACGTCGACGACCGGCGGCAGTTCGTCTCCGGGCGCGACCGTGTCGGATTCGCGTTCCGAGAACGCGTCGTACAGGTGGAGTTTGCGGTAGGCGGCGATGACGTCGCCGCCGCGGATGACGACGAGCACGTTGGCGACGCGTCCCGTGACGGACGACGCCGGTTCCGACGACGTTTCCGGTTCTGGCGACGGCATGTGCACGGTGCCCATCAACGTGATGCCGTATCGTTCGCCGATCCGCCGCAGTCCGGCGACGAACGGACCATCCGACGGTTGCGCCATGCGCGCCGTGAACGTCGGGTCGTCGTCGCGTGCGATGAGTCCTTCCGGCAGGAGCAGCAGTCGCGCGCCCTCGTCCGACGCACGACGCGCATATCCGTCGATGACGGCAAGGTTCGCGTCCGGTTCCCGCGTCACCGCGAACTGTGCGATGGCGACCTTCAGCGTCTCGTCCGTGCGATGCGTTCCGTCCGTCATGTCCGTTCCGATTCCCATGCCATGACATTATCGCCGTAGGCGGGCGTCTGCCTCGGGGCTTCCGGCACGCGGGCGCGGCGAGGGTCGCCGCGGGGTCGGATTCGCCCTGCGCCGACGTGCCTCCACGATGTCCCAGATGATGCCGACGATCAGCCAGACCGCACCCACTGCGGCGACGCACAATCCCACGAGCACCAGAATCGAGCAGAGAAAGCTCACGAACACCCCGCCGATGAGGTCCGTCAACGTCGACCCGAGCCAGCTCCAATCGTTGGGGCCGCCGGGCGTGCTGTGCCACGCCGCCTTCATACCGCCCGACGCCAGCCAGACGATGAGCGCGGACAATCCCGCCGCGGCTCCCCCGACACCTGTCACGATCAACGGCACGATGCTGTGCTTCATGAGACAACCCTATCGCCGGAACAATCCTCGTTCCACAACGTAGTCCCTGTCGCGTCCCGTCGTTTCGCAGTCTCCGCCGTTTCGCCGGCCATGCCGGATTCGCACGCGACCGGGTACTAGGATGGGAGCGGTAACACGGGACCGTGATCCCTCGATGAAAAAGGAGCTTCCATGACCGATGTCGTCACCAGCAAGGACAAGGAGTACGAGGCGGAGGAGCGCGAGGCCGCGCCGGGGCCGGACCAGGCGATGAGCGACCGCGTGAACAACCGTTCGCTGCGTCCCCGTTCCGAGGCGTTCAAGGAGTTCATGCGTTCCGGCTGGGCGGATGACGAGCCGGACATCGAACCGCTCGAATCCTCGAAGTTCACGCCCGCCCGCCTCAAGGCGCTGGGCGCGGCGTTCCCGGGCGAACGTCTGGTGATTCCGGCGGGCCAACCGAAGGTGCGCAACAACGACTGCGACTACATGTTCCGTCCGGACACGGCGTTCGCGTACTACACGGGTCTCGGCGTCGACTACGAGGCGGGCGCCGTGCTGGTCCTCAACCCCGTCGATCCGGACTCCCCGGAGGCGAAGGCCGGCGAAACGCATGTGCCGGAGTTGTTCGTCGCCCCACGCGCCGACAACTCCACGACCGACTTCTTCATGAACGCTCACTACGGCGAGTACTGGGTCGGCCCGCGCGCGGGCCTCAAGGAGATGACCGCGATGACGGGCATCGAAACGCACGACATCGCGCAGCTGGCCGACGCGCTGTCCAAGGACGTCGGCGCCGAGGCGGGGGCGGTCCGGGTGCGCGTGATGCGCGAGACGGACCCCCAGGTCACCGCGCTCGTCGAGTCCGTGCGCGAGGCGAACGGCGCTACCGATCCGGACCGCAACGCCGCCGACGACGACAAGCTGCACGAGTTCACGTCCGAGGCCCGCATGGTCAAGGACGCGTACGAAATCGGCGAGATGCGCAAGGCCGTGGCCGCGACCAAGCAGGGCTTCGACCGTCTGCTCTCCTCGCTGCCGTCCGCGCTCGACAAGCCTCGTTCCGAGCGCATCCTCGAAGGCGCGTTCAACGCCGTCTCCCGCGAGCTCGGCAACGCGGTCGGCTACGATTCAATCGTCGCCTCCGGCCCGCACGCCCCGATCCTGCACTGGATGCGCAACACCGGCGTCGTGAAGACCGGCGACATGCTGCTCGTCGATGCGGGAGTCGAGGTCGACTCCCTGTACACCGCGGACATCACCCGCACGTTCCCGACGAACGGCAAATTCACCGACCTGCAGAAGCGCCTGTACCAGGCCGTGCTCGACTCCCAGCAGGCCGGTTTCGAGGCCGCCAAGCCGGGCGCCACCTACTCCGACATCCACCACGCCTGCATGCGCGTGATCGCCGAGAGGCTCCACGAGTGGGGCCTGCTGCCGGTGGACGTGGAGACGTCCCTGTCCCCCGAGGGCCAGCAGCACCGTCGCTGGCTCGCCTGCGGCGTGGCGCATCACCTCGGCCTCGACGTGCATGACTGCGCGCAGGCCCGCTTCGAGTCGTATCAGGGCGCCAAGATCCGCCCGGGCATGATCTTCACCATCGAGCCGGGCCTGTACTTCCGCGAGGATGACCTGCTCATCCCGCCGGAATACCGCGGCATCGGCATCCGCATCGAGGACGACGTGCTCATGACCGAGGACGGCCCCGAATGGATCTCCGCCGGCATCCCGAAGCAGATCGCGGACGTCGAGCAGTGGATGGCCGACCGCGCCGCGGCGGCCAAGTGACCGAACCGACCTTCGGGCTCCCCACATCAGGGAGCCCGACCCGTATAAGGAGGTAATATGCCGACACCGCAATTCGTGCTCGAACTGCGCAAGAAAATCGGCCATGACCTGCTGTGGCTCAACGGCGTGACCGGCTGCGTGCTCGACGGCGAAGGCCGCATCCTGCTCGGCCGACGCTCCGACACCGGCGAGTGGGCGATGGTCTACGGCATCAACGAGCCGGGCGAACAGCCCGCGGACACGGTGGTGCGCGAAATCAAGGAGGAGACGGGCGTCGACGCGGTCGTCACCGATCTGGTGGCCGTCACCTCTTCGGACAGAATCATCACTTACGCGAACGGCGACAACACGATGTACATGGACCATTCGTTCCTGTGCGCCCTGAAACCGGGAGGCAACGCCGAACCGTTCGTCGGCGACGAGGAGAGCCTCAACGTCGGATGGTTCGACTTGGACGACCTGCCGCAGCCGCTGGCGAAGAGCACCGTCGAACGCCTGAAGCTGTTCCGCACATACATCGAGAACAAGCGGCGCGGCGACGCGCATGCGTTCTTCGTCTTCGACGGCGAACGGCGCTGACGCCCGCCACGAGTCGGCCCCCGGTGGGAATCCCCGCCGGGGGCCGACTCGTCCCCGACGCCCCTAGGTATGCGTCCCCACGCGAATCGAAGATAGCATGACGTTATTCGTTAACAACCCTTACATGTGGCGAAAGCCTGTTCTACCTCGTCAATCAGGCATGCCGAGGCGCCGTATGAAGCTATACTGAAAAGGTAGTTGACTTAATTATTCCCGGCAACGAGGCCGGCGAGGCGCGCACCAAGGGCATGCCCCATCACCGTGGCCGTTATCCGCATCCATCATGGGGACGACCGTCCGAAGACAACGACAGGAGAGGACGTCATGATCGTACAGGCACCGGCGGGCGATATGTTCCCGTTCACCGCGGGGAGACCCGCGAAAGCCAGCCCTTCGGACGTGCGGCGCATGAACCGCGCGCTGATCTTCAACCTGCTGTTCCCCTCGAACCGCCTGTCTCGCGCGGATCTCAGTCGCATGACCGGCCTGTCCCGGGTGGCCGTCTCCGATGTGGTCAGCGGCATGCTCGAGGAGGGCCTCCTCCAGGAGAACGGCCATGAGGCGCCGGCCCGCGGCAAGGGGAAGCGGGCCACCCTGCTGAGCGTCGACCCGGGCCGCCTTCGCATCATCAGCGTGGACCTGTCCCAGGAGCATCTCATCCGGGGGGCGGTGACCAATCTGCACGGCATGCCCGAAGACCATATGGAGGTGGCGCTGGGCCCGGACGACCGGATCGAGGCGGACGCCATCGTCCAGCTCATCGACCAGCTGCGCGCCGACATCGACGCCTCATCGCTGATCGGCATCGGCATCGCGGTGCCGGGCGTGGTGAACGACGGCGTCATCGAGGAGTCCACCGGTCTGGGCTGGCGCGACGTCGACCTCAGGACGCGTCTGGAGACACGGTTCACCGTGCCGGTCACCGTCTCCAACGACGTGGTCGCCTCCATGCTCACGGAACGGTTCTTCGGACAGGCCGGTCCGAATCTCATGTTCGTGCAGATCAACCGCGGCATCGGTTCGGCCACGCTCATCGACGACGTCCCCGTGGTGGGCGAGCGTCATGCCGGCGGCGAGGTCGGCCACATCTCGCTCGACCCCGAACACGGGCCGGCGTGCCCGTGCGGCAAGCGCGGCTGCATGGAGCGGCTGATTTCGGCCAATGCCCTGCGCAGGCGTATGGCGGGCATGGACGACGAGGGGAAGACGGCCGTCGTGCGCGAGGCGGGCGTCCTGTTCGCCTCGGCCATGGCCATGACCGTGGGCCTGCTGGACATCGCCGACATCTGCCTGTACGGCCCGGCCGACATCGTCAACAACGTGTTCCTCCAGGCGGCGCAGGAGCGTCTGGACGCGATGACCACCTCGAAGTTCCACACGCGCACCGTCATCAGACGGTGCCAGTGCGGCGCGGGGGCCGCGCTGCGTGGCGCATCGGTCGCCGTGGCGTTGCGCCACCTGGAGGCTTGAGCCCGGCCGCCGCCGGGAACCGACGTCAGGCGCGCACCGCGGCGACCGCGGCCCGCACGGTGTCCCGATCGGTGCGTTCGACGGGAGTGTCGCCGCCTCCCCCGGGGCCTCCGGCGGCCGCGACGAGCTTCTTGGCGGACAGGTGCACGGCGTCGACGCCCGTCGCCTTCAACGCGGCGATGGAGGGGATTGTGACGCCGCCGCCCGCCTGGATCTCGATGCGTCCCGCCGCATGGTCCGCCAGTTCGCGCAACCGTCCGATGCCGCTCGGCGCATCCGGCGCGCCGCCCGAGGTGAGCACCCGCGTATACCCCAGTCCGATGAGCTCGTCCAGGGCCGTGAATCCGTCGGGGGTCATGTCGAACGCCCGATGGAACGTCAACGCCACATCGCGTCCGACCTCACGTCCCGCGGCGTGCGCCGCTTCGGCGAGGGCGCCGGCGAACGGCACGTCGACGGCCCCGTCCTCCGTCAGACCGCCGACGACGACGCCGCATGCGCCCGCGCGCACCGCCGCCCTGACGTCGGCCAGCTGCACCGCCTTCTCGTCCGCGTCGAACACGAACGACCCGGCGCGGGGTCTGACGAGGGCCTGCACGCCGTACGGCAGTCCGACGGCGGCGCACGCGGCGATCAGGCCGACGCTGGCGGTCAGGCCGCCGGTCGCGCCGAGCGCCACGCACAGTTCGATGCGGTCGGCGCCCTCCTCCTTGGCGATACGCGCGCCTTCGACGTCCTGTACGGCTATTTCGAGCATGGTCATGGCGGTCCTCCTCATCGGGTCACTGCGGCAGGCGACGGTCTACGGCGACCGTCCGGCACGCGTCCATGATAGTCGGGACCATCACCCCGGCATGCCCGGACGCATGTCTACACGCGACACGCCACGACACCTTAATTGCGTTCATGTATTAACGGAGTTAATATCTTAACGAAGTTCAGATTCAAGGAAGAGCGGACAACCACTCACGGACGCAAGGAGGTGTCGGAATGAATACCAGCGCTGAAGCCACGGCATCGCAGGCCTCTCTCGCCGAGTTCAATCGATCCCGCATCCTCCAGCATCTCTACCACTACGGCATCAGCTCCCGGGCCCAGATCGCCAAGGCGCTGCGTCTCACCCCGGCGGCCATCACCAAGATCACCGCCCAACTCATCGAAGCCGGTGCCATCAAGGAGACTGGCGACATGGAGGGCGCGAAGAACCGCCGTTCCATCGGACTCGAACTCGATCCGAACGCCTTCCACATCATCGGCGTCAAATTCGCGCGCTCCCTCGTGCAGATCGGCGTCTTCGACCTGTGCGGCAACGCCTCCCACGTGGAGGACATGCCGCCGGTCACCAACGAGACCATCGCGGACGCCGTCGCCCTGCTCCACGAGCGCATCGAACGGCTGCTCTCCGACGACCGCGCCATCGTGGCCATCGGCATGGCCGTCCCCGGCCCCTACATGCGCGACGAGGGACGCACCGCCGTCGTCTCCTCCATGCAGGGATGGCGCGACGTCAACTTCATCGACGAATTCTCCCACGCATTCCCCGTGCCCGTGTTCATCGAACAGGACGCGCGCGCCGGCATGCTGGCACACTATCTCTTCGACGACGAAACGCACGGCGAGACCAACCTCGCCTACTACCTGGTGGGCGAAGGCGTCGGCCTCGGCGTCATCGACAACGGCCGCATCATCAACGGCGATCTCGGCGCCGCCACCGAGATCGGCCACGTGTCCATCGACATCAACGGCAAGCCGTGCGACTGCGGCAACGTGGGATGTCTGGAACGCTACTGCTCCACCCCCGCCATCCATGAGATGCTCGTCGAGGACGGCACGCTCATCCCCGAAGCCGCGGCCATGACCAACACGCAGGCCGCGCGCGAGCTCTTCAGGCTCGACCGCGAGGGCGACCCCCACGCCCGGGAGCTGGTGCTGCGCATCGCGCGGTACGTCGGCTACGGCTGCGTCAACATCTTCAACACGTTCAATCCCAAGCGCATCATCATCGGGGACATCGTCTCCGAAGCGGGCCAACCCCTGCTCGACGAGGTGCGCGCCACGGTACGGCGTCGGTCGATCCCGGAGATCTACCGCGCCACCGACATCCGCCTGTCGACCATGCCCACGGACGCTACGGTCTGCGGCGCGGCCGCCGTGGCGGTCACCCAGTTCCTCGACCATCCCTCGATGTTCTTCGAACTGACCTGACCGGCACCCAAGATTTCCCAAACGGAAAACCACCACACAGCAAACAGCAAAGGAAAGGAACCATCATGTCCAAGCCCATCGTGCTCTCCCTCGGCGAACTCCTGTGGGACATGCTCCCCACCGGCAAGCGCGCCGGCGGCGCCCCCGTCAACTTCGCCTACCATTCGATGATGAACGGCGCCGACGGCTACTCCGTCTCCGCCGTGGGTGAGGACGAGCTCGGCGACGAGCTCCTGGCCGAGACCGCCAAGGCCGGCATCCACGCCGTCATTCAGCGCAACGCCTGGCCGACCTCCACCGTCGAGATCGAGCTCAGGAACGGCATCCCGGAGTACACCATCGTCAAGGGCGTCGCCTGGGACCACATCCTGTACACCCGTCAGCTCATCGACGTCGTCAAGCAGGCCGACGCCGTCTGCTACGGCACCCTGGCCCTGCGCTCCCCCGAGTCGCACGCCACCATCACCGAGCTCCTCAAGCACACCAAGCCGGGCGCGATGAAGTTCTTCGACATCAACCTGCGCGGCGACCACTACTCCAAGGAGCTCATCGAGGAGCTGCTCGGCTACGCCACCGTCTTCAAGATCAACGACGAGGAGCTGCTCCTCCTGCGCGACATGTTCGACATCCGCGGCACCTCCGGCGACGACGCCTCCCGCTGGTTCCTCGAGAAGTACGACCTCGACTACGTGATCCTGACCGCCGGCAGCGCCTACTCCACCATCATCTCCAAGAACGGCGAGATCTCCACCGTGGACACCCCGCGCGTCGAGGTCGTCGACACCGTCGGCGCCGGCGACTCCTTCTCCGGCACGTTCACCGCCCGCACCCTGCTGGGCGACTCCCTGTCCGAGGCGCACCGCAAGGCCGTCAACACCGCCGCCTTCGTGTGCACCCAGGCCGGCGCCTGGCCGGAGTACCCGGCCCAGATGCCGGACTACCTGGCCGAAGCCGGCAAGTGAGCCGACCCCACCCGCGTGCGCGTCGCGTCACCGTGGAACACCACCCATGACGCGGCGTACACGTCCCTCCACCTTTCCTTGGCGCAGGCCCCGCGCCGGGACAACGTCGTCCCGGCAATCCAACCGATTCCGAACCATGGAACCCGGCGCGGGCGCTATGTGCTCCAAGGCACCGATAACTGAATACCGACAACCATTTCGTCCGTCTCATTACAGATAGAAAAAGGGAAGTTTTTACCAATGAGCAACGAAACCACCAAGACCGGCAACGCCGGATTCGCCAAGATCCTGCCCGTGATGTTCGCGTTCTTCGTCATGGGCTTCGTCGACTTGGTCGGCACCGCGACGAACTACGTGAAGGCCGAGTTCAGCCTGAACGACGCCACCGCGAACCTGTTCACCACCATGGTGTTCTTCTGGTTCCTCATCTTCTCCGTGCCCACCGGCATGCTGATGAACAAGATCGGCCGCCGCAAGACCGTGCTGCGATCCATCCTCGTCACCCTCGTGGCCATGGCCCTGCCGATCCTCGCCTACGTGGCCTTCCCGCTGAAGTCCACCGCCCAGCTGGTGCTCATCGTCATCTCCTTTGCGTTCCTCGGCATCGGCAACACCCTCATGCAGGTGTCCCTCAACCCGCTGCTGACGGTCT
The DNA here is from genome assembly GCF_018555635.1 of Bifidobacterium sp. CP2. Lineage (NCBI taxonomy): Bacteria > Bacillati > Actinomycetota > Actinomycetes > Bifidobacteriales > Bifidobacteriaceae > Bifidobacterium > Bifidobacterium sp. CP2. Next base: position 21,150 of record NZ_JAFEJX010000012.1, read on the forward strand.
TCGTCAAGGGTGACAAGCTCGCCTCCACGCTCACCACCGGCCAGTTCGTCAAGGCCTTCGCCTCCCTGTTCGCCCCGTGGATCGCCCAGTGGGGCGCGAACTCCATCCAGGCCTACTCTTGGAGCTACGTCGACGCCAAGGGCCAGACCGTCGAGGTCGGCATGTGGTGGATTCTGTTCGTCATCTACTTCGTGGTCGGCATCCTCGGCTACATCCTGCTCGCCTTCGACAAGATCGAGGAGCCCGCTCCGGATTCCGGCACCACCACCATCGGCCGCTGCTTCAAGCTGCTGTTCTCCGACGGCATCGTCTTCCTGTGCTTCCTCGGCATCGTGGCCCACGTGGGTGTGGACGTCGGCATCAACGCGCAGGCGCCGCGCATCCTCATGGAGCACACCGACATCGCCCTGGCCACGGCGACGAACGCCACCATGGTCTACTTCATCGCCCGTATGATCGGCTGCTTCACCGGCGGCATCGTGCTGCAGAAGATCTCCAACAAGGTCGGCCTGCGCATCTGCGGCGTCATCATGACCGCCTCCGCCGTCTGCTTCGCGATCTTCGCCGCCACTCCGACGAACCCGCCGGTCTGGCTGTTCTGGACCGCGGTCGCGCTCGTCGGCTTCGGCAACTCCAACGTGTTCTCCCTGTTCCTCTCCCACGCGCTCATGTACCGTCCGGACCGTCAGAACGAGATTTCCGGCCTCATGCTCATGGGCCTGATCGGCGGCGCCATCTTCCCGCCGATCATGGGTGCGGCCGCGGGCGCCGGCCAGATCGGCGGCATCCTCGTGATGGCCGTCGGCTGCCTCTACGTCCTCGTCATGGGCTTCGCCTACAAGGTGCTCGAGGGCAAGAAGGCCTGACATGCACCCGGTGTGGCGGACTTCACACCTTGACGTGAGGTCCGCCGCGACCCGATAAGACGTGACAGACAACGGCGAACGGCCGGCATCCGCTTCCCAGGAGGCGGATGCCGGCCGTTCGCCGTTCCATATGTCGTGGCCGGTCAGACAGTCGACGGACAGTCGACGGACAGTCGGCCGCACCGCCGGCCGCGCCATCGGTCACACCGTCGGAACCGTCAGTGCAGATCGTCCGTGTCCAGCACGATGGTGACGGGTCCATCGTTGACGAGACCGACGCGCATGTGCGCGCCGAACCTGCCCTCCCTGACGGACACACCGCCGGAACGCAGGGCCTCGTTGAATCTGATCCACATGACGTCCGCATGCTCCGGTTTGCCGGCCTTGATGAAGCTGGGACGGTTGCCCTTGCGCACGTCGGCGAACAGGGTGAACTGCGAGATGGAGAGGATCTCACCGCCGATGTCCTGGATGGAGCGGTTCATCTTGCCATGGTCGTCCTCGAAGACACGCAGGTTGAGGATCTTATGCGCCAGCCATGCGATCTCCTTGTCGCCGTCCTCGTCGGACACCCCGACCAGCAGCATGAATCCCGGCCCGATCTGCTGCGGCTCGAATGTGGGGTCCACTCCCCCGAGCTCGTTGACGACGTCCACCGACGTTTCCGACACGCGTTGCAATACGACTTTCATAAGCCACCAGCCTAGCCGGCCCACGTAACGAGACGGGAGCGACGGCAGGTCACCGTCCCGAACCGGCAGACTTCCTTGCCTCTACCGCACCCACACCGACGGCGCACGCGTCCTCTCCATATCCGTCACGGCTTCGCCGGCGACCTTCTCGATGCCATTAAGAGCGGCGGCCGGCGACACGTCCAGCCAGCTCAGGCCTGGCAGCTCAGCACAGGTGCCGACATACTCGCCGTCTTCTGACGACCACCGCACACAGTACGAATAATGGTCTTCGATGGCTTTGTGCTCCATCATATACTCCCCCTTCTTGTCGATGGCCTTGAGAAGAAGCCGTACCTGGTACGCCGTGGCGCTGCCATCGTGGCCGCGTTTGGATGTTCACGTATACTCCCGCCGAACTACGACGTGCGGTACACGTGTTGCAACGAGCCGTCGCAGGTTTAGGCTTCGGGTTTGTTCTTGCGAGGGCGTCCGCCACCGACTCCGCGTCCAGGACGGTTGCGGTTCCATTCGTCGATGGTTTCGGGCAGCCAGCCACGCGTGCGGCCGATTATGGCGTCCGGTTCGGGAAGGTTGTAGCCGGCGGCGCTTGCGTTTTTCACGCCTATGCGTGCGGCCACTTCGGTGACGCTGAGGTATCGGTTAGTCGTCATGCCTGGTCCTGCCTGCGAGCCATCCAAGTGTTCCTGCACAGAGGGAGAAGACGCCTGCCGACGCGTCGTGTGACGTGATGGCGATGGTGAAACCGACTGCTCCGAATATGAGCGAGAAGAGCCCCATCTTGCTTTTCATGGTGTGCCATGGCTAGTCCTGGATTGCAGCCAATTGCCCTTGGATAACTCGGGGGGGCTCCGGAGGCTTTTCTGCCTTCGCGCATTGCTGTTGGCGTTGAGCAAATCCGCGACATGTGCCATGTTCACCTCCTTTCTTTGTTCCGCCGACATATCTAATATATGTAATCTATATATACAAGATAAGCCATACGAATTGAAAACACACGGTACACCGTTATATTCGGCGCGTTGCAATAGCGCCGCCAACAACACCAACCTCATCGATTGACGCATGACCTACATGCACAAATGGTGCACCTTGGTGCATGGTCTCGTCCACCACGCATACGGGAACACCGGGCATGTCCGCGAACGGCGATGACGTATGATGACTGCACGCCTCTCATCGAGGAGAAGGCATACCTAACTGAGAAAACCATGTACGACGGCATCTTGCAGATTGCGGAGAGCTCAACGCCACCGACGAAATCAATCGTCCGGGGCTAACGACGCAGAATCGCCGACGCACCACATCAAAGGAGAGAATCATGAAGAAAACTATCGCAATCGTCGCGTCAATCGCCATGCTCGCCGGACTCACTGCCTGCGGCGACACCGACACAACCGCAAGCACACCTGCGAAGTCCGAATCATCGTCGAAGACGCAGGAGACACCGAAGCCCCAACCGGCCGACCTGACCGGCATATGGAAGCAGACGAACTCGAACAGCAATGACTCGTACATGCAGGCGGAGATCACCGACGGAAGCATCCAGGTGTACTTCGTCGGAACGGATGCAAAAAGCCTGTACTGGAAGGGCACATATGAGGCTCCGACCGAAGCGGGCGACTGGAAGTGGACGAGTCAGGGAGACTCCGCAGCCATGAGCTCGTCCCTACTCGGATCGCAGGACTCTACCAAGGACTTCACGTACAGCGAGGCCGACGGAGTGAGCTGGCAGACCACGATGATGGGCACCACCGTCACCGTCAAAACCCAAAAGCAATAAACACTGAGTCACCGGCGCCCCAGCGGCAAGCGCCGTCGCGGATCTTAGGCTTCGGATTTGTTCTTGCGGGGGCGTCCGCCGCCTACGCCGCGTCCAGGGCGGTTGCGGTTCCATTCGTCGATTGTGGCCTCGCTCCAGCCTCGTGCCCTGCCGACCGTCACGTCTGCTTCGGGCAGCTTGTACTGTGCGAGTGCTCCTTTGGTGATACCAAGTTTCATGGCGACTTCGGTCAGGCTCAGATAGTGTCTGGTCATCGGCGTCCGCCTTGGTCGGATGCCGCGGCGAGGCCGAATAGTCCGGCGGTGAGGGCGAAGCCCCTGGCGAACAAGCCGGTGAGGTCGTACGCCAGTGCGAGGAGGCCAAAGGTGATGGAGCGTATCCCCCAGACGTGAGGCCGTTTCATTCGTTCTCCGTTCTTCTATTTCTGCGAATGTCTCGAAATGTTGGTACTGCAACGAAAAACGCCGCCCCGTGTGGAGCGGCGTTTCATGTCCGTGGAGATGCGGGGAATCGAACCCCGGTCCGATGACCGTACCCTCAGTCTTCTACGTGCGTAGTCTGCTGGCCGTGCGGCGGTTTTTCTGCCCCCAACTGTGTCGCAGACAACCGTTGGCGAGCATATCCGCAGTCAAAGTCCCGGTGAGGCTCTGTGGCTCAGCCTCATCAGCAAGTCCTCTAAACGACGCTCAGCATCCTCCCGAAGACGAGGAGGAGTGAACGGAGCGGCTGCTCACTGGTTAATCCTGGCGCGAAGCTCAGGCAGCGAGAGCGAACTCAGTGCGGTTAGATTTAGCACTTATTCTTTTGCCGGGGGCATCCACGAGCGGACCCGGCGTTCTCGGCACGCTTCCCTGCGACGAACAGGTCACCGTCGAAACCGATCATCCCCATGTTAAATTATCAAACCCCGGCCTTTCGACCGGACTTTTCAGGATACGCCTCCAGTCAACTTATCGCAACCCGGCGCGCCATGGCCTCATCGGCCACCGCCTCATCGGCCACCGCGTCATCACCACGTCACCGAATCACCACGTCACCGAATCACCACGTCACCGCAGCACGGGCCGCAACGGCGCGGAGACGTCCACCTGCGTCTTGTCACCAATCACGTTCGGGTCGGAGAGAATCTTGTCGACCACGGCCTTCTTGAGCTTCATGTCGGACGAATCCCCCCAGACGATGACGTGCTTGCCGCCTTCGAGCTCGGTGGTGACCGAATCCTGCGTATCCGCCGTGACCTTGGTGATCTTCCCGCGCAGCGACTCAGGCAGGGAGTCAAGCACCTTCAACGTCTCCTTGACGGCCCGGTTCTTCAGTCCCTTCCCCACGCTGGACACCTCGATGACCGGGATTCCGGTGGCCGAGGCCCCGGCCACGGAGTTGAGGACCCTCGCCTGGGAGTCCACGGCGGTCAGCGAATCGGAACCGGTCTCCTTGAGCATCGCGGCGGGCCGCTGCGCCTTGATGGTGACGGCCAGTCCGTGCGGGTACTGTTTCGTGGCCTTGGCGCTGGTGACGCCGGGAATCGACCCCATGCTGTCCGTCATCTGCTGCGTGTTGACCAGCAGCAGCGATTTGCCGGCCTGCTCGTCCACGATGGAGCGGATGTCGGTTTCGCTCACCCATTCGTTGGCGCCCTGGACCGTGACCTGCGAGGAATCGAGCCGCAGCACCGGCGACAGCAACAGCAGCCAGCCCAATCCCGTCACGGCGGCGACCGCTAGGACTATGGCGAGGATGCGCAGTGCCATCACACGGACGGTGGCGTGTTTGCGTTCACGGGCACGTGCGGTGAAATCCACGATCTTGGGGCGTGTGACGAGCCCCAACGTCCCGGAGTTCTCCTTGAGCGTCTTGGCGACGAGGTCTTCGCTGCGCAGCCGTCTGGCGTCGACGAACGCGCCCGGCTGCGTCTTGGAGTCCGCTACTCCCCTGGCGCCGTTCCCGTCACGCCCGCGCGTGCCGGATACGGTTCTGCGGGGCCTGCGCTCCGGCACGCCGCCGTCGCGTCGTGGTTTGGCGGATCCGTCTGCGGATCCGGCTCCGGCCCCGCCGGAGCTGACGACCCGTCCCGCCATCAATCGCAGCTTTCGCGGTGCGCCTCGAGCGCGTGGAGGATCACCTCGTCCATGTCGGTGATGTCGCCGGCGCCCACGGTGAACACGACGTCGCCGTGGTGCGCGCGCATCGCCATCATGCGCGCGGCGAGCTCCATGTCGTCGACGGCGCGGAATTCCACGCCGGTCATGCCCTGCGCCTCACGCACGATGGTGAGCGGGCCGACGCCCGGGAAGTCGGCCTGCTTCTCGCGTGCGGGGAAGATGCCGGTGACGATCACGTCGTCGGCCTTGGACAGCGCCTGGGCGAATTCGCGGGCGAAGAACTTGGTGCGGCTGAACAGGTGCGGCTGGAACAGCACGCGGATGGTGCTGTCCGGGTAGCGGCGGCGCGCCGCGTCGAGCAGCGCGGCTATTTCGGTGGGATGGTGCGCGTAGTCGTCGACGACGGTGACCTGCTTGACGACGCCCTTGACCTGGAACCGGCGTACCGCGCCGCGGAATCCGGCGGCGGCGTGCGCCGCCGTGACGGGCTCGACCCCCAGCAGGATCGCGGCGCTGATCGCGCCGGCGGCGTTGTGCGCGTTGTGCAGGCCGGGCACGCCGAGGCTCACCGGCAGTTCGAGGTCCCCGCTTCCGGTGACGGCGTCCGGCAGGTGGAGCGTGAACCGTTCCACGCCGGTTCCGGCCGTCTCCTGCTCCGATTCGATGCGCACGTACGAGGCCCCGTTGAGGTCGCCCAGTTCCTGTTCGGTCGGCGTGCCGTAGGCGATGGCCTTCTTGGCGACATCCGGTTCGAGCGCGCGGAGCACGGCGAGGCCGTTCGGTTCGTCCACGCAGACGATGACGTGTCCGGTGACGTGTCCGGCGTGTTCGACGAATGCGGCGCGGTAGTGCGCCTCGTCGCCGTAATGGTCGAGGTGGTCCGCCTCGCAGTTGGTGATGATGGTCAGTTCGGGACGGTATTTCTCGAAGCTGCCGTCCGATTCGTCCGCTTCGGCGATGAGGGCGTCGCCCTGGCCGACGTGTCCGCCGTCGATGGCCTTGCCGTCGGCGCCTTGGATGGATCCGCCGATCGCGAAGCTCGGGTCGAGTCCGGCCGAGGTGAGGATGTGCGCGAGCAGGGAGCTCGTGGTGGTCTTGCCGTGCGCTCCCGCCACGGTGACCGCCCGGCGGCCGTGCATGAGCAGGGCGAGGATGTCGCTGCGGTGTACGATGCGGGCGCCGCGAGCGTGCGCTGCCACAATCTCCGGATTGTCCGGCTTGATGGCGCTGGAGTAGACGACCGTGTCCGCGTCGGCCACGTTCTCGGCCTGCTGCCCGTATGCCACGGGGATGCCGAGCGCTTCGAGACGGTCCGTCTTGGCGCTGTGGGCGCGGTCGGAGCCGCCTACCTTCACTCCGCGCTGGTGCAGCATTTCGGCGAGCACGCTCATGCCTGCGCCGCCGATGCCGATGAAGTGCGTGACGCCCAGCGAATCGGTGGTCTCCTCCGGGCCGAATGCGGCCTTGGTGGGGTCGAGGATGATGGACGAGGTGCTGTCTTGGGTCACGGAACGCTCTCCTTGTGGGATGGTCAGACTGGTTTTCATTATGCCGCATGTCATGACACGGCCGCCGCATGCGGCCGGGTGACGGTCATGCGTGACGACCGTCGTCGCACGTCCGTGCGATGTCCGGGGTGGGCGGCGTGGGATGCGGCGGGTTCAGGCGAGGTCGAGGATGCGGCGCGCCATGGTGTCGGCGGCGTCGCGGATGCCGTACCTCCATGCGTTGGCGCCCATGGTCTCCAGCCGCTCATGGTCGTCGAGCAGCGCGGGGATCTCCTCGCGCACCCAGGCTGGCGTCAGGTCGCGGTCGGCCACCATGACGCCGCCTTCCGCCTCGACGACGGGTTGGGCGTTGAACCGCTGTTCGCCGTTGCCGATGGGCAGCGGCACGTAGACGGCGGGCAGGCCCAGTGCGGTGAGTTCGGCCACCGTGCCGGCGCCGGACCGGCAGATGATGAGGTCGGCGCAGGCGAATGCCAGGTCGATGCGTTCGAGGTATTCGGCGATGTGGTAGTCCCCTTCGCCGGCATGGTCGGCGCCGAGTCCGGCGACGTGTCCGTCGCCCGCGTTCACGCCGACGAGTTCCCGGACCTCGTCGGCCTTGCCTTTGCCGGTGAGGTGGATGACCTGCGCCGCGGCGAGGATATCCCCCGATGCGGCGGCGACGGCCCGGTTGATGCTGGCGGCGCCGAGGGAGCCGCCGGTGACGAGCACGAGCGGACGGTCCGCGTCCACGCCGAGTTCGGCGGCCGCCTTGCGGCGTGCCGCGGACCGGTCGGCGGTGAGGTCGTCGACGAGCGAAGCGATGGCGGGGCGCAACGGCAGGCCCACGCGTTCGATGGAACCGCCCTTCGCCGGCTTGAGGCCGGTGCCGTCGTAGACGGTGCCGATGAACTCGGCCCAACGGCTGCCGAGTTTGTTCGCCATGCCCGCACGCGCGTTCTGCTCGTGGATGACGATGGGGATGCCCATCTTGTGAGCGGTGGCGTACACGGGCGCGGAGGCGTAGCCGCCGAAGCCCGCCACGACGTCCGCCTTCCGCTCTTCGAGGATGCTCCTCACCTTGCGGGTCTCGGCCGCCCATTTCTCGGGGAACCGGAGCATGTACAGGTTGGGACGGCGCGGGAACGGCACTTTCTCGATGGTGTCGAGTTCGAAGCCGGCGGCCGGGACGAGGTCCTTCTCCAGCCCGACCGCGGTGCCGACCACCGTCACCTGGGTTTCCGGATCGATCCTGCCGATTGCATCGGCCACGGAGAGCAACGGGTTGACGTGTCCGGCGGTGCCGCCGCCGGCGAGGACGATATGCTTCATGGTGTACGAGCATAGTCGCCCCCTCGCCTGTTCTACAGGCGTGACACGTCGGCTTTGATCTCGGGTTGCTGGCGCAGCAGTCCCAATGCCACGCCGGATATGGCCAGGCACATGATCATCGATGAGCCGCCGGCGGACACGAACGGCATCGGCACGCCGAAGACGGGGAACAGTCCGACCACCACGCCGATGTTCACGAGCGCCTGCCCCACGATCCAGACGGCGATGCACACGAGGACCATGGCGCTGTAGCGGTCCTTGAGCTGCAGCGCGCTGAAGATGAGGCACCATCCGAGGATCACGAAGATGGCAATCACCATCACGCACCCGATGAACCCGGTCTCCTCGCCGATGATGGCGAAGATGAAATCGTTGTGCGCGGCGGGCAGGTAGTTCCATTTCTCACGCGAGTTGCCGAGGCCGACGCCGAAGACGCCGCCGGAGGCGATGGCGTATTTGGCGTGCGTGGACTGGTAGCAGATGTTCTGCGCGTCGGCGGCGGAGCACGTAGTGTATGCGGCGAGCACGCGTTCGCGACGGTTCGGGCTGGAGGCGATGAGCGCCACCACGGCCACTCCCATCACGAAGGCCCCAATGGCCATCCACACGCCCGGGAACCCGGCGATGAGGAAGGCCACCGCACCGATGAACACGACGATCATGGCGGTGCCGAGGTCCTTGCCGCCGAGGATGAGCAGCAGGCATAGGCCATAGACGCCGACGACGCCCAGATACGCCTTGAGCTGTCCCTTGAGGTCCTTCGCCTTGCGGTAGTTCGCCCTGGCCGCGATCAGCGCGGACGGCAGCCAGATGCATAGCGCGAATTTGACGAATTCGGCGGGCTGGACGGTGAAGCCGAACAGGCGGATCCAGCCGTTGTTGCCGTACTGGCCCACGCCCAGGGACGTGAAGGTGAGCATCTGGATGCACATGGCCGCACAGACCAGGAAGAAGCCGAGCCTGCGGTAGATCGTCACGGGCACCAGCGCGCAGATGAATCCGAGCATGAGACCGGCCAGGCAGAAGAGCAGCTGGCTCATGGACTCCATGAACGGCGATTTGCCTGATGAGGCGGCGGATACCGCGGAGCTTGAGAACACCATGATCACGCCGAACACGCTCAGCCCGAGCACGGCCATGCGGAATCCGTGGTAGCACCACAGCGGGTTGAGCAGGCTACGCCAACCGGTTACCGCGGCGGCGGGATCACGCCTGTCCGGGGCGGATGCGCGTCCGGGACGTTCCGGGCGATCGGACCGGTTCCGGTCCGCGCGTCGATGACGGTCAGCGTCCGCCATGCGCCTGCACCCACCGCTTCGCCGCCGCGGCGAAGCGGTCGCCGCGGTCCGCGTAGGAGACGAACTGGTCCATGGAGGCGCATGCCGGCGCCATGAGCACCACGTCGCCGGGCTTCGCGTATTCGCCGGCGGCCTGCACCGCGCGTTCCATGACGTCGTCGTTCGGTTCGGGGTCGATGACGGTGAGCGGAATGTCGGGTGCGGACGCGGCAAAGGCGTCCAACATGGGACGCTGGTCCTTGCCGATGATCACCGCGGCCTTGATGATGTCCTTGCGGTCCGCCACGAGGTGTTCGAACCGGCTGCCCTTGGCGAGGCCTCCCGCGATCCAGACGACCGAACCGGGAGCGAAGCTAGAGAGCGAGGCGTTGGCGGCGTGCGCGTTGGTGGCCTTCGAATCGTCGACGAAGCGGATGGCGTCGGTCGGTCCCTCACCGGGCAGGGTGGCGACGGTGGCGATGCGGTGTCCGCCGGGCTTGAACGCCTTCAATGCCGCGACGGCCTTCTCGCGGTCGGCGCCGAAGCCGAGCACCAGCGCGAGCGCAGTGAGCGAGTCCGCCAGCAGATGCGGGTAGATGGTGCCGTCCGGCTCGGCCAGATGCGAGAAGTCGAGGACGCGCGCCAGGCGGATCGGCTCGCCGACCCTGCCTCCGGCGACGCCGCTCCGGTCCACAATCCATCCGTCGTCCACGCCGATCTGTCCGGCCTTCGGCTCGTGGAGCGTGAATCCGACCTTCAGGCAACCGGGGGCGGGCTCCGCCTCCATCGCCTTGCGGGTCACGAGGGCGTCGTCCGCGTTGTAGACGAGCGCGCGTTTGACGCCGTGGTACACCTTGGCCTTGTCCGCGGCGTAGTTCTCGCGTCCGCCGTGCCAGTCGAGGTGGTCGTCGGCGATGTTGGTGATGGCGGCGCAGTCGAGTTCCAGCGAGTCGGTGAAGTGCAGCTGGAACGAGCTCAGTTCGACGCACAGCACATCATGGGCGGGGTTGGTGGCGCAGCGGGACAGCGACATGGCCATGTTGCCGGAGGCGATGTTGCCTGCGGTGGGGGCGTCATAGCCGCATGCGCCGAGCATCTCGGAGGTCATCTCCGTGGTGGAGGTCTTGCCGTTGGTGCCGGTGATGCCGATCCATGCGGCCGGCTTGCCGGTGCGGGCCGAGTCGACGCGCAGCCGCCAGGCGAACTCCACTTCGCTCATCACCGGGATGCCGCGGCGCTGCGCCTCCAGGATGAACGGGGTGCGCGGGTTGAACACGGGGGACGACATGACGTAGTCCACGCCGTCCCAATCCACCTTGTCGAAGGAATCGAGGTCGGCGTCGGGCTTGCGCTCGTCCACACCGATCACGTGCGCGCCGAGCTCCCTGAGCACTTCCGCCAGCGACGTGCCGGATACGCCGAGTCCTGCGATGACCACGGTCTTGCCATTGATGTCCATAATGACCCCCTAATCGTTCCAGCGGCATTATTCCAGCCGAATGTGCATGAATGTTACGGCCGCCCGCGTCGCGGACGGCCGTATGCGGTTCCCCGTCAGCTGAACAGCAGACCGGAGCGTGTGGCCCAGTCGCCGTAGAACACGACGAGGCTGGTGAGGACGAACATGAGCTCGATCATCCAGAAGCGCACCACGACCTTGGATTCCTGCCATCCGCACAGTTCGAAGTGGTGGTGGATGGGCGCCATCTTGAACACGCGCTTGTGCGTGGCCTTGAAGTAGCCGACCTGGATGACGTCGCTCATCGCCTCGATGACGTACAGGCCGCCGAGGATGACGGCGAGGAACTCGGTGTGCGTGGCGATGGACAGTGCGGCGAACAGGCCGCCAAGGGCCAAGGAGCCGGTGTCGCCCATGAAGATGGAGGCGGGGTTGGTGTTGTACCACAGGAATCCGAAGCATGCCACTGCGGCGCAGATCGCGATGATGGTCAGGTCGAGCGGGTCGGAGACCGCGTAGGCGTAGCCGGAGTGGCCGGCGCCCTTGAGATGGTAGCTTTCCCAGAACGCGATGACGCCATAGCCGGTGAACGCGATCATGGAGGAGCCCGCGGCGAGGCCGTCGAGGCCGTCGGTGAGGTTGACCGCGTTGGTCCATGCGGCCATGAGGAAGTTCACCCAGACGACGAACAGGACGATGGCCACGAGGCGTCCCGCGAATTCGAAGCTGAGGAACGGGGTCTCGATGAAGCTCATGCCGGCCTGGGCGCTGGGGAACCCGCTTTTGGTGGGGATGACGAGCGCGAGCACCGCGTAGACGGTGGCGAGGATGAACTGGCCGATGAACTTGCCGCGCACGGTCAGTCCCTCGTTCTGCTTCTTACGCACCTTGGCGAAGTCGTCGATGAAGCCGAGCACGCCCATGGAGAGCATGGCGAACAGCACGAGGACGGCGGACCAGGAGGGCACGTCGCCGATGCGCAGGTACCGGTAGAGCGCGGACGCGCACCAGCCGAGCAGGATGGCCAGGTTGATGACCACGCCGCCGAGCGTGGGCGTGCCGCGCTTGATCTGATGCGACTTGGGGCCGTCCTGGCGGATGTACTGGCCGTAGTGCAGCTTATGCACCAGCCTGATGAGCATCGGCGTGCCGACGATCGTGACGAACAGCGACACCAGCATTCCTATGATGAGCGCAATCACTTGGCGTGTTCCTTTTCCCTCTTGTTCCTATGACGGGCGGCCATGGTCGGCCGTCCGCCGCGTCGGTCCGCGTCTTCCGCGGTCAGGCCCGGTCCGGCGTCCAGCGTTCGGCCAGCGCACTGAGGCCGGAGGCGTGGGAGCCCTTGAGCAGCACGACGGTGTCCGCATGGTCGCGGGCGATGCGCTTGACGAGCTCGTCCGCCTGGCCTGCGTCGTGGACCCAGTCTACCGGCAGGTCACCGCCGGCCGCCTCGATGGCGCCGTGGGCGATGGATTCGGCCAGCGCGTCGAAACGCGCGTCCGTGGCGCTGCCGACGGCGATGATGTGGTCGAGGCCGAGACCGGCCGCGTAGGCTCCGATGCCGCGGTGGAGGCCTTCCTCGTCGCCGCCGAGTTCCAGCATGGCGCCGAGCACGGCGATCCTGTGGGGGGTGCGCCCGTCCTGCGTGCCGAACCGTGCGAGGCCGTCGAGTCCGGCCCGCATCGAATCGGGGTTCGCGTTGAACGAGTCGTCGATGAGCGTGAAGGTCGCGCCGTCGTGTTCGACGGAGGACACGGCCATGCGGTGGGGGCTGATGCGGCGCTGTTCGCCGAGGACGCGGGCGATGTCCGCGAGCGGCATGCCGAGCAGCCGGGCGACGCTGGCGGCGGCCAGCGCGTTCATCACGTTGTGCGCGCCGGGGATGCCGAGCGTCACCGGCGCACGGTCGCCGTCGTCGGCGACGAGCGTGAACGACGGACGGTCGAGGCCGTCGACGGTGAGGTCGGTCGCGTGCAGCGCGTCACGGTCCGCGTTGGCGGCGTCGACGCCGAAGTACAGGACCTTGCCCGGGGCGATGCCCGCCATGGCGGCCACGTGCGCGTCGTCCGCGTTGAGCACGGCGACGCCACCGGGGACGAGTCCCTGCACGATCTCCGACTTGGCCTGGGCGATGCGCTCCACGGACCCGAATTCGCCCAGATGGGCCACGCCCACCTTGAGCACGATGGCGATGTCCGGCGGGGCGATGGTGGTCAGCCTCGCGATTTCGCCCACGTGGTTGGCGCCCATTTCGGCCACGAAGTAGCGGGTGTCCTCCCCCACGGTCAACGCGGTGAGGGGCAGGCCGATCTCGTTGTTGAACGATCCCACAGGCGCCACGGTCTCGTCCATGGAGGACAGCAGCGCCTTGAGCAGGTCCTTGGTGGTGGTCTTGCCGACGGAGCCGGTCAGGCCGATCAGCGTGAACGGCTTGCCGCCGTCCGCCTCGGCCTCGCGACGGCGCCGGATGTTGTGGCGCGCCAGCGCGCCGAGCGCATCCACGGTGTCAGGCACGACGATCTGCGCGATGTCCGCCCCGGCCACCTCATGGTCCACGATCGCCGCGACGGCTCCGGATTCGCCGACGCGGCCCACGAAGTCGTGGCCGTCGACACGTTCTCCCTTGATGGCCACGAAGACCGTGCCCTCGCCCACCTGGCGGGAGTCGCTGACCGTGTGGACCGCCACCGGCCCTTCGGGCACGCCCGCGGTGGGGCCGACGAGCCGTCCCTCCACCGCCTGCGCGATCTCCTGGATGGTCATCGGCATCATCGTATGCTTCACAATCCTCTCCTCGTTGTTCGTTCGGCGGATTCCGCCGTATCATGCCGCCGCGTGTCCGCGGCGTACGTCCATCATCCCGGCCGTGTCCCGGCCGCCTCCGCTATTCCGGGTCTATTCCAGGTCGCCCACGACGCGCAGCGTGCTCCGGATGCTGCTGCGCCGCACTCCGGCCGCCAGCATCATGGCGATGGCCAGCGACAGGCGCCGCTCCTCCCCCGCGTCGTCGTTGCTCGGGGTGAGCCGGGCCAGGGTGTCGGATTCCTCAGTGCGGGTGGTCACCTTCATCTGCTCGTCCGCGAGGAACCCGTATTCCGTCTGCATCCGTTCGATGATGGCCTTGTCCGCGTTCACCGGCGCGGGTGCGGAGGAGCCGAGCACGTCGACGTTCACGGATTCGAGCGCATGCGGCGAGACGGTCAGATCGTCGAGGGCGACGACGACCGCCGCCGCGCCGTCCTCGGCGCATATGGCGAGCGTCCGCTGCACGTCGAGCACGCCGAGCGGGTATTCGAGCTCGAGTTTGCGGTCCAGCGAGTACGAACCGTTCACGCTGATGACGCCTTCGGGGTTGCCGATCATGTGCAGGAGGCGCGCGAGCTTGTGCACCACGGCGACGTTCTCCTGGGGATTGCCGGCGCTGACGGCGAAGACGATCAGCGTGTTGCCCGGGTTGCCCGCCATCTGCGCCGCCAATCCTCCGAGCTGCGCGTCCGTGGGTTCGGCGAACAGCAGCGGCATATCCGGCTCATCCGGGAGCAGGGCGCGGCTGCTGTGCGGCACGATGGCGGCGTACGCCCCGTTGCGCCGCACCTGGCGCAGCTGCTCCACGTCGACGTCGTCCCGCGAGTAGTATAGGGCCCCCGGCACCACGGAGGACGGGTCGTCCGCCAGCGAGGTGACCGTGACGTCCGTGGCGAACGGCGGCACCAGACTCCATCCGTAGTGTTCGACGATGTGCCCGAGCGTCATGCGCTGCATGATGGACTCGTTCACTGCGCTCATAGTCACCCTTTCGTCGTGCGTTTACCAATCCACTGCAATAGCATCCGTACGCGGCTTGGAATTCGCCACCTCGTACTTCTGCATAAGGAATTCACCGATCTGTCCGAACAGCTTACCCGACGTGATGCCGCCGTATGTGCCGTCCGGATCCTGCATCACCACGGTGATCACATACTGGGGGTCGTCCGCGGGCAGGAATCCGGAGAAGCCGGCGACGATCGAGGTCAGGCGCCCGTCCGCGCCCGCCACTTCGGCGGTGCCGGACTTGGCGGCCACACGGTAGCCGTCCACGCCGGCGGTGGACTTGTAGTCCTCGCCGACGGTCTCCATCGCGTTGGCGATGTCGGAGGCGACGTTCGCGTCGATGACGCGGTCCGCCTTGTCGTTCGTCATGTCGGCGACGTGTCCGTCGGCGTCGGTCACGGACTTGACGATCGTCTGCCCGCGGTTGACGCCGTTGTTGGCGATGACGCTGACCATGCGGCTCAGCTGCAGGGCGTTGACCGTGTAGCCCTGTCCGAAGAGCACGGTGTCCTTGGTGCGTCCGTCCCATGATTCGGGGGTGCCGAGCACGCCGTTGGTCTCGCCGGGCAGGTCCAGTCCGGTGGACTGTCCGACGCCGAACTTGCTGAGCATGTCGTAGCGCTGCTGGGAGCTGACGTTCTGCGCGGCCATGACCATGCCCACGTTCGAGGAGTTGCTCAGGATGCCGGCGAGCGTCCAGTGCTCGTCGCCGTGGGAGTGCGAGTCGTGGAACTTCTGTCCGTCCTTCTCGTACTCGTAGGGCACGGTGAACTTGTCGGTGATCTTGTGCGCCCCGTTCTGGAGGATGGCGGCCAGCGCAGGGATCTTGCCGATGGAGCCGGGCTCGAACGTCTGGGTGACGGCCCGGGAGGCGTTGAGCTTCGCGGCGTCGGATCCGGCCTGGATGTCGTCGCTGTCCTCGAGCGCGAGGATCTCGCCGGTGCGGCAGTTCTCCACGATGGCGATGCCCCACTTGGCGTGGAAGGAGGAGACGCCTTCGGTGAGCACCTTCTTGACGTACCAGTCCACGTCGGAGTCGATGGTGAGGGTCACGTCCTTGCCGTCGACCGCGTCCTTGGACGCGGTGACGGTGCCCGGGATGACCTCGCCGCCGTTGCCGCGCTGGTACACGGTGTAGCCGTCGGTGCCGCTGAGCGTGCCGTTCAGGGTCTGTTCGAGCCCGGCCACGCCCTCGCCCTTGTCGTTGACGCCGCCGAGCAGCGCGCCGATGAGCGTGTTCTCCGCGTAGACGCGTTCGCTGCTGAGTTCGCCGTAGACGATGCCGGCGAGGCCGAGCTTGTCGATCCGGCGTTTGACCTGCGGGGTCACGCCGCGCTTGATGACGAGGTACTTGCCGGTACCGTTGAGGCTGGCGCCGAGCTCCTGCGCGTTGAGTCCGAGGATCGGGGCGAGCAGGCGTGCGACCGCCGCGGCGCCGGTGGCGCCGACGGGCTTGCCGTCAATCTGGTGGCAGTATCCGAGCGACTTGGCCTGCTGCGACCCGCATGCCACGGGGGTGAACGCGGTGGCGGCGTCCGGCACGCCGATGATGTCGTAGCGTTCCACGCTTTGCGCGAGCACGGTGCCGTTGGCGTCGAGGATGCGCCCGCGGTTGGCCCGTATCGTGACCTTCGACGTGCGCGAGTTGGTGGCGGCCTGTGCGGTGGCGCGGCCTTCGAGCAGCTGCACGGAGGCGAGCTTCACGAGGCATGAGGCGGCCACGAGCGCGAGCACGGCGCCGATGACGACGCACCGCCTGGTGAAGGAGTCGAACCTGGAGAGGGCTCGTTTGAGGGTGGCGATCATTGCTGTCCGCCTTCCGCGGGTTCGGTGTACCCGTCGAGGTCGATGGAAACGGAGCTGGACTGCGGGACCATGCCCATGTCGCTTGCCTTCTGGGGCAGCGAGGCCTGGAGCTTGTCGAGCTTCGCCTGGTCGTCCTGCACGTCCTGGGTGAGCTTGCCGATGGAGGATTCCAGCGACGAGATCTCGAAGGCGTTGCTCACCATCTGGGTGCGCAGCATGAGCGCGGCGACCAGGCTGGAGGCGAGGAACACCACCGCGATGACGATGTGCACCGTGGGGGCGCTGCGGTTGCGGATCCATTCCATGATCCGCCCGAATCCCTCGGCGAGGGACGCGCCGTCCTGCCGTCCGCCGTTGACGACGCGCAGCTCGGGCCTGGAGGCGGGCTTGTCCGCGGGTTCGGGTCTGCGTGAGGGCGAGCTGTTGTTCGAACGTACCGTGCGGGCCGTTGCTGCCATGTCAGTTCCTTCCTGCGGTCGATGTGCGTGCCGATGCGGCGCGGAACGATTCGACGTACCGCTTCGGCAGTGGTCTGGTCAGCTCCACGGCGCGCAGCCGTACGGAAGCCGATCGTGGATTGGTTGCGATCTCGTCCTTCCCTGCTTTGAGCGCGCCGCGCGTGAGCTCCTTGAAGAACGGGCGCGCGTCCGGCGGGATGACGGGCATGTCCGGGGGCACGTCTGCCTTGAGGCCCTGCGCCATGAACGTCTTGACGGTCTTGTCCTCCAGCGAGTGGTACGACTCGACGACGATGCGGCCGTGGCCGTTGAGGCGGAGCGCTATCTGGGGCAGGGTGCCGGCGAGCTTGTCGAGTTCGCCGTTCACTTCGATGCGCAGCGCCTGGAAGACGCGTTTGGCGGGGTTGCCTGCCGGCCGGTGCGCCTTGGGGACGGTCTCGTCGACGAGTTCGGACAGCTGCGCCGAGGTGTGCAGCGGATGTTCGGCCCGGCGGCGGCAGATCTCGCGTGCGATCTGCCGTGCGAAGCGTTCCTCGCCGTAGGTGCGGAAGATCCGCGTGAGGTCGCGTTCGTCGTATTCGGCGAGGATGCGTTCCGCCGTGAGCGTCTGTCCGACGTCCATGCGCATGTCGAGCGGCGCGTCGTGCGAGTAGGAGAAGCCGCGTTCCGTCTCGTCGATCTGCAGGCTGGACAGGCCGAGGTCCATGAACGCCGCGTCGACGCGTCCCAGACCGTGCGCGTCGAGCGCTTCGGTGAATTCGTCGAAGGCGGCGTGGACGGGGATGAACCGGTCGGCGAGGCCTTCGCGGGTCATACGTTCGGTGGCGAGGCCGAGCGCCTCGGCGTCGCGGTCGATGCCGACGAGGCGCGCGTTCGGCGCGGCTTTGAGGAATGCGGTGGCGTGCCCGGCCAGTCCGAGCGTGCAGTCGACGATGATCGGCGACCGCACGCCGTCGAGCCCTCCGGTCACCAGACGCACGCATTCCTCCAGCAGCACCGGCTGGTGAATCGCACCCAGGTCCCTTGTGCTCGCGTCCATCAGAAATCCACCTCCGGTAGTACGTCGTTCGCGATGTCGGCGTAATGCTGTTCCTTCTCGGCCAGGTACGCCTCCCAGGCCTCACGGTTCCAGATCTCGGCCCTTGTGCCCACGCCGATCACGACGATGTCGCTGCCGAGGTTCGCGTAGTCGCGCAGCATCTGGGGCACCAGCACGCGTCCCTGCTTGTCCGGCTCCTGGTCCACGGCTCCGGAGAGGAAGACGCGCAGGTATTCACGGGCGGCCTTGTTGCCCATGGACGTGCGCTGGATCTGCATGGCGATGCGTCTGAACTCCATGACGGGCAGGAGGTACACGCACCGTTCCTGGCCGCGCGCCATGACGAGCCCGTCGCCGAGCTGGCCGCGCATCTTGGCCGGCAGAGCCATGCGTCCCTTGGCGTCGATCTTCGGCGTGTAGGTGCCGAGGAGCAGCGGCGGCAGCGCCATGGCCTGCTGCGGCATCGGCTGCTGCATGCCCGCCATGGGGTTCGCCCCCTGCGGCACGCCCATCGGATACTGTCCCTGCGCCATGGCGGCCCCGCCGGGCACGCCCATAGCCCCGGCGTTGCCGTACGCCGCGGAGCCGTCGCCGCCGGCCCCCATGGGCCAGGTGGGGGCGAAACCGTTGGAATCATTGACTTGGCCGGTCATCCGCCCCACCTCCTTAACGCCGCCTTGGGGACACCACGACCACACTGCTTCCCCACTTTACCCCACAGCTCCCCATTTTCCCCCACCGGACCACACATTTTCCTCTTTTTCACGTCGGAAACCCCACGAGGAGGGGATGCCGGACGAGGCCGCCGGGCTGTCTGAAGCGAGTTCACGAGCTGTTCACCGGTCCGGCGGGACGGCGCGGAGCGTCGTTCGGGGCTGGGAGTACATTGGAATGCCTGAGTTTTTCGTGAAGACACAAGGGGAAACGGACAATATGTCGAGTTACGCCTCGCAACTTGAGGAGGAGCAGCGCGCCGTCACGCGCGCCTACGACCGTCTGGACGCGTTGCGCGCCGAGGCCCGCCAACGTCTGGACGCGGTGCGCGCGGCCGGCTCGCATGGATCGCCCACGCAACGCACCGAACGGGACTCCTTCGCCACCATGTACGAGGACCGCCTCACCCAGCTGCGGGCGGTGGAGGACCGTCTGGTGTTCGGCAGGCTCGACGACAACACGGGCGGAAGACGCTACATCGGACGCATCGGCCTGTCGGACACGAACCACGAGTCCATGCTCACGGACTGGCGTGCGAAGGCCGCACGTCCCTTCTACGAGGCCACGCCGTCGCATCACGGCGACATCGTGATGCGTCGCCACATCACCCTGAGCTTCCGCGACGTCGTCGCGGTGGAGGACGAGGTGCTCGACGTGCATTCCGATCAGGTGGGCGAGGCCTCGGAATCCGGCACGCTCACCGGCGAGGGAGCCCTGCTCGCCTCGCTGAGCAGCCGCCGCACCGGCAAGATGACCGACATCGTCGCCACCATCCAGGCGGAGCAGGACCATATCATCCGCTCCCCGCTGAACCGCGCGGTGGTGGTGCAGGGCGGCCCCGGCACCGGCAAGACCGCGGTGGCGCTCCACCGCGCCGCCTACCTCCTGTACACGCACAGGCGCACGCTGGAACGCTCCGGCGTGCTGGTCGTCGGCCCGAGCTCCACGTTCCTCCACTACATCGACCAGGTGCTCCCCTCGCTCGGCGAGACCGGCGTGGTGTCCCGCACCATCGCCGACCTCATCCCGGGCGTGAACGCGACGGCCGTGGACACCCCGTACGTCGCCCAGCTCAAGGGCGACCGGCGCATGGCCAACGCCATCCGCAACGCGGTCGCCGCACGCGAACGCGTGCCCGACCGGCTGCCCACGGTGCAGATCAGCGGCATCCCGGTGCCGATGCTCGCCACGGACATCGAGCAGGCGATCGCGGACGCGCGTCGGACCCGCAATCCGCACAACAAGGCCCGTGAGACGTTCGTCAAATCGATGATCTCGGCCATGCGCATCCGCTACACGGAGCAGCTGGACTACACGCCCGACCAGGACGAGATCAACCGCGCCGTCTCCCTGCTGCGCATGAACGACCAGGTGCGCGTGGCGCTGAACCTCGCCTGGCTGCCGATGAACGGCGCATGGCTGCTCGACGACATGTTCTCCAAGCCCGCCAAGCTGCGCCGCTACGCGCCATGGCTGGACGAACAGGAGATCGCCGCGCTGACGCGCCCGCACGGCGCCCCACTCACCCGCTCCGACGTCCCGCTGCTCGACGAGGCGCTGGAGCTGCTGGGCGACGACCCGAAGGTCGCGGCGCGGCGCAGGCGCGAGGAGGCCAAGCAGTCCGAGGAGCTGCGGTTCGCGCAGGACACGCTCGCCCAGAACGGCATCGGCACCGGCCTGGTCACCTCGCAGATGCTCGTGGACCAGATGAACGGGTTCGACGTCGAGGCCACCGCGCAGCGCGCGGGCAGCGACCGCGAATGGGTGTACGGCCATATCGTGGTCGACGAGGCGCAGGAGCTCACCGCCATGGACTGGCGCATGCTCATGCGCCGCTGCCCGTCCCGCTCCTTCACCATCGTGGGGGACGTGGCGCAGACGAGCGCGCTGGGAGGCACCCGTTCCTGGGCCAGGACGATGGACCGTCTCTTCGGCCATGGCCGCTGGGACCTCAACGAGCTGACCATCGACTACCGCAACCCGCAGGAGGTGTCCGACCTCGCCGGCCGGTTCGCCTCCGCGCAGGGGCTGTACATCTCCACGGTGCATGCGGTGCGCACCATCCCGGATTCGGTGTCCCGGACCACCGTGCCTTCGGCGGAGGATCTGGCCGACGCCGTCGGCCGCGAGGCCGCCGCGCTGACGAAGGAGTTCGTGGCGCAGGACGGCACGGGACGCGTGGCCGTGATCGCGCCGCATCGTCTCATCGAGGGGCTGCGCGCTTCGGTGCGCGGCTGGATCGCGCGCACGCTCGGCGAGGACGAGGCGACGCGTCTCGCCGAGCAGGACCCGTGGGACCGTCAGATCGACGTGTGCGACACGGAGACGGTGAAGGGTCTGGAATACGACGCGGTGGTACTGGTGGAGCCGGGGCTCATCGACCAGGAGGCGCCGAGCCGCCTGGTGGCGGCGGCCGACCTGTATGTGGCGATGACCAGGCCCACGCAGCGTCTGGCCATCGTACGGACCGCGGTGGACGAAAAGGATCTGGAACTCTAAGGTGGGTCATATGCCTAAAGCACTGTTATTGGAGAACATTCATCCCGACGCGGCCAAGTCGCTGCGCGACCACGGGTTCGAGGTCGAGACGGCGAAGGGCGCGCTAAACGAGGACGAGCTCATCGAGGCGCTCGAGGGCGTCGACCTGCTGGGCGTGCGGTCCAAGACGAGCGTGACCCGCCGTGTGATGGAGGCCCGCCCCACCCTGTCCGCCGTGGGATGCTTCTGCATCGGCACGAACCAGGTCGACCTGGACTTCGCCGGCCGTCAGGGCATCGCGGTGTTCAACGCCCCGTATTCGAACACGCGCTCCGTGGTGGAGCTGGTGATCTGCGACATCATCTGCCTGATGCGCCGCATCCCCGCGCACACGCATCATCTCAAGCACGGCGTGTGGGACAAGACGGCGACGGGCTCCCATGAGGTGCGCGGCAAGACGCTGGGCATCATCGGCTATGGCAACATCGGCTCCCAGCTGAGCGTGCTGGCGGAGGCGCTGGGCATGCGCGTGGTCTTCTACGATCTCGAGGAGAAGCTCGCCATGGGCAACGCCCGCCGCTGCGACACACTGAACGAGCTGCTGGAGCAGTCCGACGCGGTCACGCTGCATGTGGACGGCCGCAAGGCGAACACCGGGTTCTTCGGCGAGGACCAGTTCTCCCACATGAAGCAGGACGCGATCTTCATCAACGCCTCGCGCGGCTTCGTGGCCGATCTGGGCGCCCTGAAGCAGCATCTCGATTCCGGCCACCTCTCCGGCGCCGCGGTGGACGTGTTCCCGGTGGAGCCGAAGAAGACGGGCGACCCGTTCGAGACGGCTCTGGCGGACGAGGACAACATGATCCTCACCCCGCATATCGGCGGTTCCACGCTGGAGGCGCAGAAGAACATCGGACATTTCGTGTCCCAGCGTCTCGAGGACTACTGGGAGAAGGGCTCCACGTCGCTTTCGGTGAACCTGCCGCAGATCAATCTCGGCGCGAACCGCGGCGTGGCGCGCATCGCGCATCTGCATGCGAACCTGCCGGGCGTGCTGGCCCGCGTGAACCGTGTGCTGGGCGAGGAGAACATCAACATCGCCGCGCAGTCCCTGGGCACCGAAGGCGAACTGGGCTACGTGGTCACCGACGTCTCGCAGAAGCCCTCCCGCAGCGCGCTCGAGGCGCTGCGTTCCATCGAGGGGACGATCCGCATGCGCGTGATCTCCTGACGAGCCGTGCCGTCGCCGCGATCGCCGACAAACGGCGCCGGCGTATGACATGACTGAGGCGCGTGTCTGCTTCCGCAGGCACGCGCCTCATCGTATTTCCGTCTGCGCCGCCGGGGCCGCCATGGACCGTCAGCGCTGTTTGAGCTCGTCGATGGCGTGTTGGAAATCGGACAGGTTCTCGAAGTTCTGGTAGACGCTGGCGAACCTGAGGTAGGCCACTTCGTCCAGGTCCCGCAACGGCTTGAGGATGGCCTTGCCCACCTCGTCCGAGGTCACCTGCGCCTGTCCGGTGGAGCGCAGGTCCTCCTCTACCTTCTGACCGAGCTTCTTGAGTTGGTCCTCACGCACCGGTCTGCCCTGGCAGGCCTTGCGCACGCCGGAAATCACCTTGTCACGGTTGAAGGGTTCCAAGCTTCCGGACCGTTTCTCCACCAGCAACGTGGTGGTCTCCAATGTGGTGAAACGCTTCCCGCAGTGCAGGCACATGCGCCTGCGCCGGATGGAGTATCCGTCTTCGCTGACCCTTGTCTCGATGACCTTGGTCTCGGCATGATGGCAATAAGGACAATGCATGGCACCCACCATACCGTGTCGCGGCGCGTCGACGCCACCCGACGGGGTTTCGTCGGCGTCCCGTACCGGCACGGCACCGGTGCACGCCATGCCGTTCACTGCGCCGACTGCACCGGGACCACGATGCGCTGTCCGGCCTGCACGGAAGCGCTGTCCAGGTCGTTGAGCTCCATGAGCTCGTCCACCGTGGCGGACACGTCGCCGCCTTCGGGCGTGACCATCTCCGCGTACGTCCACAGCGTCTGCCCCGGCTGGACCGTGTAGCTGGTCACCTCGGTGGGCGCCTGTGCGGACGAGGCGTGCTCGGGGAACAACGCGCCGACGCCCACCCAGATGGCGAACCCGAACAGCAGCGCCAGCATCACCTTCGAGGCCAGCCTTCCGACGGTCCGTACAGCAGTCACATGACCCATGACCACCACATCCTTTCGAACATGTGTTCTATCGAACATCCGTGCTAAGTATTGCACATCCGTTCGAACGGCGCAACCCGCCGTGTCGAACATATGTTTGATTTCACCGCGCGTTCACGGTATGCTGGGCGCATCATGGAAAGGAGTGCGCCGTGAGCACGATACCGTTTGACCCCCAAGGCGCGAAGACGCCGGAGCACAGCCGTCTCACGGACAGACAGAGCCGGATTCTCGAGGCCATCCGCTCCTACCAGGCCGAACGCGGCTTCTCCCCCTCCTTCAGGGACATCGGCACGGCCGCCGGCCTGAAAAGCCCCTCCTCCGTCAAGCACCAGCTCCAGGTGCTGCAGGAAAAGGGATACATCCGCCTGAACGCGAACAAGGGGCGGGCCATCGAGATTCTTGACGACACCCAGCCGGCGTCGGCGGAACCGTCCCCCTCCCCCGCCGAGACCGCCGCCGTGCCCGTCGCGGATGCCGCCTCCTCGAGCCGGCCGAGTGGTGCGCGCATCTACCGCTTCCCCACCCCCAACCAGGATCTTTCGCTGGAGACCCGCGAGGTCCCGCTGGTGGGACGCATCGCCGCGGGCACGCCGATCACCGCCGAACAGCATGTGGACGACGTCATGCGTCTGCCCGAGCGGCTCACCGGTTCGGGCGGCACGCTGTTCATGCTCGAGGTGCATGGCGATTCCATGATCGACGCCGCCATCTGCGACGGCGACTTCGTGGTGGTGCGCCGGCAGGAGGACGCCGAGAACGGCGACATCGTGGCGGCGCTGCTGGACGGTGAGGCCACGGTGAAGACGTACCGCAAGGAGCATGGCCACCTGTGGCTCATGCCGCACAATCCCGCCTACTCCCCCATCGACGGCACGTACGCCACCATCATGGGCAGGGTCGTCACCGTCCTGCGCAAGCTGTAGACGAGTCAGGCGCGTGAACCACCACTCGTCATAGGTTTTCCACGTACTTGAAGACCACCCGATCGGAGTCGGGCGAATTCAATCGGATGCAATGGCACGTTGGGCAATCAAAGACACACTCAGGCGGCAAGGTCTTTTGCATTCACGGATTCGATTCAACTTTTTTGGCGTCAGCTCCCCTGACGGCTGATGCCGCCCTTGTGGCCGGTAGCCTTGAACGGCTTGACCCGCATGGCATGGCCGCCGTTCGCACCCGAGGCGCGCGCCGCGGAGACTCCGGTAGGTGCCGCCGTGGTCTCCGCGGTCTCATCGCGGAGACCACGCCCCCTCGATCCGCCTCCTTTGGCGGCGAGCGCCCTGGCCCACCGCTCGTCCATGGCGGCCTGCCGTTGCCCTTGCTTCGGTGTCTTCGTCACTTCGTTCCTTTCCTCATGTGCTCTCGTTGCCGTTCCAGCAGTTCGCGGACGCCCTTGACGATGTCCGGGTTACGCAGCGAGATCAATCCGGGGAAGATGCGCACCAGTCGGCGCTGCTGCCAGTTGAGGGAACGGGTGAGCATCTCGTCGGCCATGTCGATATGCGTGTCGATGGCTTCGATCTGTTCGAGCTTGCGCATCCTGATCTGTTCGCCCACGCGCGCGAGCCTCGAGTCGAAACTGTGCAGCCCCGCCAGAGTGATGGCCCAATCCGCCGCCGTCGCGACGCACAACACCGCGGCGACGACCAACACCACGAGTTCCGGCCACGATTCCACGATGGCCGTCATCCACGGCTGGACCACGAGCACCACCGCCGCCGCGCCGAACCCGAACGCCAGGAACCCATTGAGGTACACGCGGCCGTTGATGTTGAACGGCTTGCCCGTAAAATCCCAGAACCGGACGTGGTAGAGCTTCTCGATGACCCACGACGACAGGTACTCCAACGTACAGGCGACCACGCCGCTGGCGAGGAACAAGGCGAGCGGATTGCGCACGTCATGCAGGAGCAGCAATACCAGCAACGCGCCGAACCCGTATATCGGACAGATCGGACCGTTGAGCATACCGCGGTCCTCGAAACGTCTGCGCAGCACCACGCTGAGCATCGTCTCCCACGCCCATCCCATGAACGAGTACGCCGTCCAATACAGGAACCACTGCGCCATCGTAAGCGGCATCGTCACGTACACTCCTTCCATCGCCGACGCGTTCCGCATCGGCATGGTCACCAGAATAGGCGCGGCCGCACCGCAATCGGAAAACGGCGACGCAGCCGCCCGCGAATCACGGCGCGGACGAACGCCGCGTATGATAGCCTCGCTGAGACGAGGACGGCGACGAAGCCGCCTCACCGAACAGAATGGAGGGCTCCATGACGGACGCCACGATCTTCGACCAGTACCCGCTCGACCAGTGGAAGGAACCGGACCATCGCATCATGGACCGGTTCTCACTGAAGGGCAAGAAGGGATTCGTCACCGGCGGCGCCGGCGGTCTGGGCCGCAACGTGGCCGCCGCATGGGCCGAAGCGGGCGCCGACGTGGCGATCGTCGACCTGCCGCGCACCAAGGAGACGCTCGAACCGCTCGCCGCCGAACTGTCCGAACGCTACGGCGTGAACGTCGTCCCGCTCTACTGCGACGTGTCGGACAGGGAGCAGGTCGACGCGCTGAAGACGTCGCTCGTAGACACGCTCGGCACGGTGGACGTCGCGTTCCTCAACGCCGGCGTGAACGTACCCGGCGACGACGCGGACGAACCGTACGAAGTGTGGAAGAAGACCATCGACATCAACCTGACCGGCGCATACCTGACGGCGCAGATCGCGCAGCACATCATGCGCGAACACGGGCACGGCGGCTCCCTGGTGTTCACGTCATCGCTGTCCGCGCACAACGCGAACTTCATCGGCGGAGGTCCCTCGCCCGTCGCCGCGTACGGCGCCTCAAAGGCAGGCATCCACGAGTACGCGCGATACCTCGCCGCCGCATTGGCACCATACGGCATCCGCTCCAACACGGTCTCTCCCGGATACGTGTGGTCCGGCATCTTCGAAGGACGCATCGTGCCCGAAGCGCACGACATGATGGTCGCCCCGGTGCCGATGCACCGGTTCGGCACCAACGAGGAGATCGCCACAGCCGTGCTCTTCCTCGCCAGCGACGCCTCCTCCTACGTCACCGGCACCAACCTGCAGGTCGACGGCGGCTACTCCGTGTACTAGGCGACGCGCTCCCCGCGCGCCGGGGTGCCGTCTGCGAAGGATGGGCGTGAACGCTCGGGACCGTTCACGCCCATCCTTCACCAATCCTTGTAGCCGGGCTCTGCCACGTCCATGAGACGCGTGTACGTCTGTTCCAACAGCATCAGCATCATGTTGCCGGCGTCGGTGATGTCGCCTTCATGGCCGGCGATCTCATCGTCATCGTCTGCGGGTGTGGCATCGTTCTCGTCACGCGCGTTCCAGAACGTCATGTACGTCCGTTTGGCTTGTTCGGCCGCTGCACGGGCGACGTCCGCATCGTCGATCAGCGGCGGCACGCCTTCTGGATTCGCGAGCGCCGCGAGGGCCAGCGCGAGCGCGATGTCGTCCGCCTCTTTCCGTGCGTATTCGGCAAGATAATCAGGGTCCCCGTCGACATGGCGTTCGACCATGCTCAGCCTCATCCGAAGTTCCTCCATCGCGCCTTGAATCGCGCATTCGTCACCGGCATCAATCAGACTCAGTCCGGGATGCATATGCCGAAGAATCTGGGTCAGATACGGCACGGTGAAGTCCCGGTCGGGCCTGAGCATGGCGACGCTGCCGTGTGCGTCCACGGCTTCGGGATGCAGGTCGATGAGCAGCAGGCGCAATGCCTGCCATTCGTCGGTGTCGACCTGCGCGCGCGGGATACCAAGCATGGCCGAGGTGCCGAGCATATGGTCGAGCATGCCGATCATCGCGGTCTTTAACCCCTTGGCGGCAAGATAATGCGGCAGGTGCACGGATTCCACGAGATCACCATGTTCGTGCCGTTTGACGTTGAGCACGTATGCAGCCGTCCATACGCCGAGTTGGCCGGCGGTGGGGCGTAGCCACTTGTTACGCTGCCCCAGGGTGACGGGTGGATCGAACAGGTCGTCGCACGCGGTGGAATCCAATGAGAACCGTGTGCCGAACAACGCTTGGAGCTGCACGTCGAGGCATTCGCGCAGGCCCTTCATCGCCTCGGACTGCGTACCGTCACGGTCCTGGTCGTCCGTCACGGCGGAGACGATGTCGTCGAAGCGCGCTTCCGTCTTGGCCTTTTCGATGCGCGCTTTCACCGCATGTTCGACGATGGCGAGGTCTTGTTCGCCGCCACTCGCCTCGTCGTGGACTAGCGGCAGCCCGTCGATGTCATCGACCAGTAGGAGCGCTTCCATGAAGTCGTGGGGGTTCTCGGTCTGCAAGGTGGCTTCATCGAGCGGCGGCGTGAAGACCACCACGTCGTCGTCGACGAGGAACGTCCTCGCCAACGGGTCCGCATGCGGTTCGACCATGGAGATGGCCCGTTGCAGGATGATGGATCGTTTGTCGTCCGAATCTCTGCGGCCTTCGTCGCGACGAAGCAAATCCCGGGCGATGGTGGCCCGTTCTTCCGTTGAAAGCCATCGGGAGACGACCAATCGGCATCGGGCTCGACTTCCGGCCGCGGCCGCACGGAGAAGCGCCTCGCAATCCTCGATGATCGGATCGACGTATCCGTTCGCGAAGAACGCAGGCATATTGTCCTCCAGATCCGCGCGGAACTCTTCACCGGCGAAGTCGATGTCAACCTCGTCAAAACACGTGGTCCAGTCGATTTTCACCGCCTTCAGATCCTCCACACGATCGGCATGGCCGATGGCGATGGTGTCGGCGAGACGCCGTACGCAACGCCGGTCGTACTTCCTCAACGATTCACAGTAGGAGACCGCCTCGTCCGAAAGCCGGAACTCACGCAGCAGATGCTCGTAGGCGAGTCCTGCGACCGGGCGCATCCTCTCGTCGTTCGCGGGACGGAATCCACCGGTCAACTGCCCAAGCATGACATCGAGCTCGGTCGTATCACCAAGCAGCCAGCGCAACCGGTCCACGTAGCGCGCATCCTGCGGCAGACGGCCCTGCGCGATATAGACGGCGTACACCTTCGCCAGGTCCGCACGGTC
Source organism: Bifidobacterium sp. CP2 (assembly GCF_018555635.1). NCBI lineage: Bacteria > Bacillati > Actinomycetota > Actinomycetes > Bifidobacteriales > Bifidobacteriaceae > Bifidobacterium > Bifidobacterium sp. CP2. The sequence goes on from NZ_JAFEJX010000012.1 coordinate 49,753, forward strand.
ACCAAGCTGCTCGTATGCCGCCTCGAGCATGGTGAACCAGCCGTGCGGCAGGACGGCAGTGAGGTCCGGTTCGTCGCGTTTGGGCCAGACCTGCGTATCCATGTCGATGAGTTCCTCGACGGCGGGTATGCAGTTCCCCAGTAGGGTCACTGTGTGACGGTTGCCGATCCACCGGTCCCATTGGTCGAATCCGGTGATGATTTCCAACCCTCTGGCCATGGCCACGGCGGTATCGTCGGTGCCGTGGGGGAACCACGTGCCCAACCGGTCGGCCATATACCGTTCGACGATTCTCGACGCCTCATGCGGCACGACCGGGCGATTGGCATAGACATCGCGGACCGTATAGCGGTGCCGGTAGAACAATCGGAAGCAGACGGCGCACGCATGCACGCATCGCGGGGCGCCGCGACGCGTGCACGTGCACGCCATGCCGGTAATCGTCTCCATGCCGGCGACGTCGTGCTCCGCGTCATCGTCCGCCGCCGGTCTCCTCCCCGCACGACGCACGGCGGTCCGTGTCGACGCGCCTGCGACACGGACCGTCACATGTGCGCGGACTTTCTCGTTCATCTTGTCCATCACGTCGGCTTCGACGATGACGCCGCGCCCATCAGACGTCGGACGCTCCGTGACGGCCCTCAACCGTCCGCACTCATACACGTCCCGGCCGTCGCGCAACAGACGCCGCTCACCCTCGAAATCACGCACATCCGCCGTTTCCTGTCCCGAGAACAGCAGACTGAATTCCATCACCTTGGTCGGTTCGACATCGAACACCGTTCCATCACCGTTGCGCATACGGCCAAGTGTACCGTCCGCGTGAACCGGAACGCATGCATTCCCGAGCGCCTACACCGCCGTCATTCACACCGCTTCCCCACGCACTCCTCAACGCCCTGGCATGTGTTGTAACAAGTTGGCGTCCACGCCGGTGAATCACCGAAAACAGCCGGCCTCGATCCGCTTGTCGGTCAGATCGCGCGCCCGCTTGGCATCAGCCTCGGTCTTGGGGTCGGGCCATCACCCAGTACCTCGCGCCCGAACGCGTCGAAATCCGCATCGGTACGCAAAACGGTATCGGCCGGCAACGCATGCGAAGTCTTGCCCACGGCGGAACCATCGACCGGCATCCCAGCCGCCACATACCCAGCAAGGCAAGCGTTGAGCATGCTGATCAGCATTGTCACCCTTGCTTTTTGCTACGACCGCAGCTGAGGCGTAGACCGGCAAACTTTCAACCATTGTCATGGCCAACCACCGTTCACCAATATCTGTTCCGGCGTATCCCGTCCACCTTGGAACAACTACGGTCCCCCTACCGTTGTCATACCGGCGCGGCAATATGCCGGTCAACGCGGGAACCGGCGCGGAGCGTATTGTCCGGCACAGCAGCGTGCCGGACAACCTCCATCCGATGGTATTCGGAGTTGCCCGGCGCGAGATGGCGTGCCGGATTACCCGGTGGCAGTACATATGGGAGTTGATCGGTCACGCGAAGGTGCCGTACAACGCGGCGAATCCCTCGATTCGCGTTACCCGGCACAGACATTCCCGGAATCATCCCAAACCGCTCTGGAAATCACAGGAGAATCACGGTTGCACGGGCGATTTGCGTACCGGACAACGCCGGGAACCACCCGAAGCGCGTTGTCCGCCATGGGAGCGTGCCGGACAACATCAAACCACCTCGAAACCGGGTTGCCCAGCATCACCCCGTGCCGGACAACGCCGAATTGCTCTATGAGGAGTTTATCTGGCACGGCAATGTGCCGGGGTAACGAAGGAACCGACACGAAACGTGTTGCCCGGCACGGCAATGTGCCGGGCAACGGGTGAACAGCATCGAGACGGCCTATCCGGTCAAGCACCCGCACCGGACAGCATGATTCCACACCGCGTCACACGCCATGCAGGTCATACCGCGGCACGTGGCGCATGACATCACACGCATCAACGCGGCATCGCGCACGGCGGCGCTTCATCACACGCACGTCACGCACATCACACGCACGTCACGCGCGGCACACACATCACACCGCGTAGGCGGCCCAGCGGCCGTGGGAATGCTCCACTTCGATGGGCATGCCGAACAGGCTGGAGAGGCGCTCGTCGGTGAGCCCCTGCTCGAGCGGACCGGTGTAGACGATGGTGCCGGCGCCGGGATTGCCCATCGAGTCGACGCCCTCCTCGGTGGCATCCTCGGCGGGAATGGGCTTGCGGCCCATGATGGCGATGTGGTCGAATCCAGCGGGAATCTCCTCCAGACGGTGCGTGACGAGCACCACCGCACGGTCGGAGCTTTCCTCGCCGATGCGGCTCAACGTGCGCATCACCTGTTCGCGGCCACCCAGGTCGAGGCCGGTGGTCGGCTCGTCCATGATGAGCAGCTCCGGATCGCCCATGAGCGCGCGGGCGATGAGCACGCGCGTGCGCTCACCCTCCGAAAGCCGCCACATCTCCTTGCCTTCGAGGTAGCCCACACGGAAGTCATGCAGCAGGCCGCGGGCGCGCGCATACTCCTCGGGCGTGTACGTATCACGCCAACGCCCGGTCACGGCGGAGAGGCCGGTGACGACCGCGTCGAGCGGATCCTCGAATTCGGGGAACTGCCTGCCCAGGTCGGCGGAGGCGAGGCCGATGCGCGTGCGCAGTTTGAACACGTCGTATTTGCCGAGCTGATGGCCCAGGATGAACACGCGTCCTTCGGAGGGGAAGGTGCGCGTGGCGAGCATGCCGACGGCGGTGGATTTGCCGATGCCGTTCGGTCCGAACAGCACCCAACGCTCCCCCGCGCGGATGGTCAGGTTCACGTCGGTGATGATGACGCGGCGGTTGCGGCGGAATTCGACGTTCTCAAGCTGGAGCACGACGTCGTCGGCCATGGTCGTTTCCTTTCAGACGAACGCGTGCTCCCCGCATGTGCGGGAAGCACGCGTCATGGGTCGTTGGTCGTTATGGGTGGCGGTTCGTCACCTGCTACTTGTTCTGTTACTTGCCCTGCTCGTCGAGCACGGACTGGTAGACCTTGACGGTCTCGTCGGCGATGGACTCCCAGCTGAACACGTCGCGGGCACGCTCGTAACCGGCCTGGCCCATCTTCTTACGCAGTTCCGGATCGGCCATGATCCTGTTAATCGCGTCGGCCATGTCGTGCACGAACTTATCCGGGTTCGTGGGCGTGCCGGTGCCGTCGTGCAGCTGGTCGATCGGGACGAGGAAGCCGGTCTCGCCGTCGACGACGACCTCGGGGATGCCGCCGGTGGCGGAGGCGACGACAGGCAGGCCGCAGGCCATGGCCTCGAGGTTGACGATGCCGAGCGGCTCGTAGATGCTCGGGCAGATGAACGCGTCGCAGCCGTGTTCGAGCGCGGAGAGCTCGTTCTTCGGCAGCATCTCCTCGATCCAGATGATGTTGCCGCGCTTCTTGTCGAGTTCGGCGAAGGCGCCCTTGACCTCCTCCATAATCTCCGGGGTGTCGGGCGCGCCGGCGCACAGGACAATCTGGATGCCCGGGTCGACGAAGTGCAGCGCCTTGAGCAGGTACGGCAGGCCCTTCTGGCGGGTGATGCGGCCGACGAACAGCAAGGTGGGCTTGCTGCGGTCGATGTGGTAGCGGTCGAAGACGCCCCAGCCCGGATCGTCGTCCGCCGGGGTGGCGAATTCGGACATGGTGATGCCGTTGTACACGACGACGACCTTGTCCGGGTCGAGGTTCGGGTAGGCGGTGAGAATGTCGTTGCGCATGCCGCCGGACACGGCGATGACGCGGTCCGCATGCTCGTAGGCGTCCTTCTCGGCCCAGGAGCTCAGGTTGTAGCCGCCGCCGAGCTGTTCGCGCTTCCACGGGCGGAACGGTTCGAGCGAGTGGGCGGTGATGACCAGCGGGGTGCCGTGCAGCATCTTGGCCATGTAGCCGGCGAGGCAGGCGTACCAGGTGTGCGCGTGGATGATGTCGGCGTCCACATCGTTGGCGATCTGCAGGTCCACGCCGAAGGTCTTCAACGCGCCGTTGGCGTCCTTGAGCTCGGCCGGGGTGTCGTAGCCGACGACCTTGAGGGAGCCCTTCGCCTCCGCCGCGTTCGGGATGGCGGGGACGTCGGCTTCGGTACGCGGGCCGTCGAACGCGCGCACGGTCACGTCGATGCGTTCGGCGAGGACCTTGGACAGCTGTTCGGCGTGGACGCCTGCGCCGCCGTAGACATGCGGCGGGTATTCGCGGGTCAGAATGTCAACCTTCATTGGTTTCCTACCTCTCTTTCCGGACGGAAATTCAAGCAATACCCACTCTACGGCACGACATACGGAAAAACGCACAACCTTCGTCGTGCGTTTTCCGTGATTTGCGTGCGGGGTGCGTCACGTGGGCGACGCGACGCCGGTTCCGCCGGTTTTCCGTTTCCGCCGATCTCCGATTCCGTCAGACGGCGGTGCCGTTGGAGTCGAGGTTGGGGTTGTGCTTCGAATCGCCGGCGGTGAAGAACAGGCTCACCACGCCCACGATGAACACCGCGGACACGGTGGCGATGAGCCAGATGGGGCGCGCCGCGCTCGGCAGCCACATCACCACGAAGAACGCGATGATGGCGAGAGTGATGAGCGTCCAGCTGCCCACGCGGAACCATTGGCGCACCGAATGCGGCGCCTTGAACGCCTTGGGATCCTTGTAGTTCGGGTTCGTGGTCAGCGTGGTGTCGGTCTCCGCGATGCTGCCGCCGCTCGGCTTCCACGGGCCGAGGGATTCGCCCTCCTGCAGCCTGCGGGAACGCTCCTGCAGCTGGTATTCGTCGATCATGCCGGCACGGCCACGCCCGCGCGTGGAGTCGTACTGGGAGGGGATACCCCTGCGCGTCGCCTTCGCCTTGGCGCGACGTTCCGCTCGATTCGGCATTGGAACCACTCCTTCATCGTTCTGTCGATGCCGTCCCGGCCGTATCCGGGATGACTGCCCAATGGCACTGCGTGCTACTTTACCCCAGCATCGGCCCGCATCATGCAAGGAACTCCGCATTCGGGAAGGCAATCCGACTGTCCGCCACCTTGCACCGTCAGACGGCGCGCCCCATCTTCGCGCGGATCAGCGTGAACACATTCCGTCGTTCCTCCCGGTTCAGGACGATGAACAGGCACGCCGCCCCGGCCACCGTCGCGCAGACGGCGGCGGAGATGACCAGCGTGACCCAGCTGTCCACGGGCAGCAGCGCCTTGTACAGCATGCACACCGCGATCATGGGAACCATGCACAGGTAGGTCTTGCCGATGGCGACGGCGAGCTCACGACGCCCGATGTCGATGCATTTCGTGGCATACCAGGGCATGATGACGGCGTTCTTGATGATGTCGATCACGCCCTGCACGACGATGATCGTCCAGATGCCCCATGAGGTGGTCGCCGCCAACACCAGCACCACCACCACGTTGAGGATGCCGCTCGCCAGGAACACCAATGCGGGCACCTTGAGACGGTTGGTGATGATGAACACGTTGTTGAGCAGCACGGACGTGCAGGACGGCATCATCACGACCAGCGACAGCGCGGCCATGTCCTGCAGGAACCCGGCGTCCTGCCCCGGCACCCAGATCTCGAAGAAGTTCGTGCCGAACACCAGCAGGTAGCCGATGGGCAGCATGTAGAGCAGTCCGGTCATCTTGATGGACATCAGCAGGAACGCGTTCATCTCCCGGTACCGCCGTTTGGCGTAGTACTGCATCGCCTGCGGCGCGAAGATCGAGGCCAGCAGGACGATGATGTTCAGGATGAAGTTCGGCATGGTCTTGGCGACCGAATACTCACCCGTCACCCGCGCCCCGACCAGCAGGTTCGCCAGATAGATGCCCAACGCGCACAACAGTACGTAGCTGAGTTCGTTGACGGAGTTCCATGCTCCACCGGCGACCAGTTCCCGTACCGCCTTGCCGCTGAACCGCGCCTTGCGCAGTCCGAGCTCCGGCGTCATTCTTCTTGTGTAATACAGGTTGGCGATGCAGTTGTAGACGGCGACCACCAGCATCGTGGCCGTCACGTAGTAGATCTTCGGGTCGAGCGCCACGAACAGCGCCACCAGGAGTCCGGCGCGGATGGCATTGCCTTCGATGTTGCGCAGGGCGCTTTTGTCCAGACAGTTCCGCACGTAGTACACGCATCCGAACACCGATAGCACCAGGCTGAGTTCGGTGCCCAGCACCGAGAACAGGAACGTCAGCTGCACGTCGTGGATCAGATCCGCAGGCACGTCCATCAGCAGCTGGGGGAAGCATGAGAACAACGCTCCAGGGACCGCCAGCGCCACGGCCAGGATGGAATCGGCGACCAGCACGGAGGCGAAGTACACGTTGGCCTTATGGAAGTCGCCGCGGTTGTATTCCAGGCTGATGAAGCGGCTGGCCACGGAGTTCAACGCCGCCGTGAAGATCCCCGAATACCCCACAATGCTGTTCACCAATGGGATGAAGCCGTAGGCGGTGATGCCGAGCGTGTGGATGATGTACGGGGTCAACACGAAGTTGACGCCGACCTGCACGGCGAAGGCCAGGCTGGTGGCGATGGCGTTGACCGCGAGCCTTCTCTTGTTATCCATGACGGCCTTTCCTCAGACAACCATCCGCCGCTCTCGGCACGGAATACCGGAACACGGCGATGATATCAATCATCGTGCCCGCGCATGCTCGAGATAGAACCGCTCCACCTCCCGGGCGACGTCGGCCACGTCGAAACCGGCCGCGCGCAGCTGCCCCGAATGGTCGGCCCGCGGCGTCGAGGCGATCATGTCGTGCAATTCGTCCGCCCATGCCTCGGCCCCGTCGTCCAGGTCCCGGAAACGGACGAGCCCGACAGTGTCCGCGGTGGTGGTCATGTTCGTAGAGGCGAGACAGGGCAGTCCCGAGCATTGCGCCTCCTGCAGAACGATGGGGAATCCCTCGTGCAGGGAAGGCAGCACGAACGCGTCCATGGCCTGATAATAGGGTGCGACGTCCCTATGGTCACCGCCGAGCATTCTAACCCGATTGGAAAGACCACGCTCGGCCGCGTGACATACGATTCGCTCATGCAACGGTCCGTCACCGACGATTGTCAACAGGGAATCCGGATGCTTGCGATGGTATTCCGCGAACACATCAACGAGGAAGAGCGGGCTCTTTTCTTCTCTCAATCGTCCGCAATACCCGATCACCGTGGTGTCCGCACCTATGTCCAGCTCCGCGCGCACCTTCTCGCGCGCCGACGCATCGAATGCGAAATGCGCCGTATCGATGCCGTTCCTGATCCACCGATAGGGCTTGCCTGAAAACATGAACTGCGCGGCCATGTCCGAACAGGCAAAGAAATCGGTAACGGAGGTATTGATGTCATGGCGAGCAAATATCGTGTGCGCAACGGCTTCGAACCGCTGCTTCAGCGGACGGTCGAGGGAGAAATTGAGCGTACCGCTATTATGCGAATGCAGGATGCGCAGCGGTATGCCTGCCTGTTTCGCAACGGCCAGTGGCGTTGCATAGGGAACATTCGCATGGACATGAACCCCGATGATTTCAGGGTGTGCCCGATAGAAACCGGGCAAGGTCTGCCGCGCGCCGAATGGCCCTGAACGAGTCACCCGGTAGATATGGCCGCCTAAGGAGAGGATTTCATCTTCGAAAGCCAGTGCCGGGGCCTCACGGTCGGCAAGAAAGTCGAATTGGATCTTCTCCCTATCGATATGCCGATAGAGGTTCATGATGAACGTCTCCGTACCTCCGAAAACCGGTGACATACCCCACTGCAGAATCCGTATCGGCGATGCGGTCCGATGACAATCAGCCCTCGCCATCATCAGGCATCCTTTCCCTCAAGAAAAGCGTAGAAGGGATCGGGCCAGTGCGTCTGCCCGGAATTCTCCTCCTGCAATGCACGCCGCATATCGTGCCGCATCTCCGGGTCCGCTTGCAGCCGTGCGATCGCCGACGCGATGGACTTCGCATCCGACTCGCACAGGAATCCCGTCACCCCATCCCTAATCTGCTCGCGGAACGCCGGGATGTCGGTCGCCACCACCGGGGTGCCGAGGATTCTCGCCTCCTGCACCGCCAGTCCGAACCCTTCACTGCGCGAGGTCTGGACATAGCAGTCGGCGTTCGCCACATACGGATATGGGTTGTCAACCGAACCGCACAGCGTCATGCATCCCTCCAGACGCGCATTGGCGATCATACGGCCGAGATGACTGCGCCGACTTCCATCGCCGAATACCAGCCATCGAAACGGCACGCCCATCTTGTGCAACTCCGCGGCCGTCCTGATGGCGAGTGCCACGTTCTTCTCCGGGGATAGGCGGGCGAGCGTCACGATGGTGATGCCGTCGAAGTCCACGCCAATCCCACGAGGAGACGCAACCTGCTCCAGAGCCTTTTTGCGGATGGCCTTAACGTCAATCGGGGTGTACAGGACCGACGTTCTGGTGGAGAACTCCGGATATCGGGAGTCCATCACCTGCTTTACGGATTGCGAGACACAGAAAATACGGTCGAACCGATGCAGGTACGGATGGCTTTCGGGCATCCATCCGAATTCGGCATCATGCACCCAAGTCGCTTTTCTCAGAGCGGGAATCGCTGCGGCTATGGCGGTTTCAACGCAACCATACCCCTGAAAGTCCAATACGACGTCGAATGTTGTTTCGGGAAGACCGGCAAAATGCCGAACAACATAGTCATACGATACATTCAAATTCCTTGTATCGCCGAACAGCCGGAGCATCCTCCGAGCCAGCGACGACAGTCTACCTGTTCTCAGGCGAATCGTCTTCGCGCCCAGATGCACGTAAATCGGATAATTCCCAATGAAACGGGCCGCCAGTCCATGTATACGGGGACGGACCACACGCACGCTCTTGGGGATGAGCTCGTGAATAACATCCTCACGTCCCTGCCCGATCACCGTGACGTCATATCCTCTACCCTCAAGAAGCCTGAGGACGCGGCCCGCCGCAACTTCGACGCCTCCCCTGTTGTCGCACCGCACGCACACCGCGACGCGCAATGGCTCACTCATGTTTCAACACTCCTCTTCCGCGTGACGGCAGACCATTCATTCAATCGTTCGCCAACGGTTAGCTCTCGGCGAGCAACCCGTCCATCTCGCGGGCGAACCGTTCGCAAAACCTCTCGTTCTCCGAAGGCAGGTGACCCGCGCCTTCCGCCGTCATCCTCCGGCTCCGTTCGATGCCGTCCAACAGGTCCGCGATACCGTCTACGACGACGATGTCGCCGAACCGCCGTTCGACCATCATGGCGAATTCGGCCTGATGGTCGTTGACGTGCTCGCCATACTCCTGTCTTCTCGGCACCACCACCGGCACCGTGCCGGCGTCCAACGCCTGCAGAAAACTGGACGGCCCGCCGTGCGTGATGCAGACGTCGGCCTTCTGGAACATGCGCCGCATCTCCTCGTTGTCCAGGAAGGACGTCCACCGGCAATGCTCGGGCTTGTACGTCGCATAACCGGTCTGGATGAACACGTCCTCGTCGATCTTCCCGGCCCCCTTCAATTCGTCGACGGCCCGAATCAGCCGGTCGAACGGCTGCTCATGAGTTCCAACAGTCACGAACATCATGTCAGAACACACTCCCTGCGTAGATGCTGCCTGGATACACAGCCGTCATTTCGGGCCATTGCACGAAGATGCGGTCGGCCACGGGACGGACCAGCCGTCCGGTCAATGTCGGCTTGTCGACGCGGTCGAAAATCTCGATGAACGCGGTTCTCATGCCGAGCAGTTTGCCCACGTAGAAGAACGGCACCGCGACCGCCGCACCGGTGGAGACGATCAGTGCGGGACGTTCCCGCCGGAGCACCTTCCATGCCAGCCATGTGTTTCGCAGCAGGTTCGGGATGTTCCGGTTGGTCGGGTAGAAGCAGTGGTAGATGCGTTCACCTTTCAGCAGACTGTTCGCATCGGGTTTGTCGAACGTCACCCAGAAGCGCTGCCTGCCGCCCCACCACGGCTTGAGCCTGTGCAGCTGCGCAAGATGCCCTCCGTTCGAACAGACCAGACATATCTTGGCCTCCGGATACTCCACTTCGAATCTCCTCTCGATGCCGTCCATCGCTACGAAACAACGTAGGGCGTCCACCTATCGGGCAGTGTATCAGTTACCCCCCCCCCCCCGACGCAGTCGACGTCCACCTATGTGCCGCAATGCCCGGCACCATAAGAAAGAAAACCGTTTTCACAACGTTTGTCCCGACATTACAAGCTTCAGGCAAAACACCATCGTGGGTACCAGTTCCCCCTTATAGCTATGAAACGAGTATCATCGATTGAGACGAGAGAAGGCACACACCACCTCTGCGTGAGGAAGAAACATGCAGGGTACGTAATGTGCCCGTCGCAGCAGGAGGAGTCATGCCGGCACAGCCAGCCGAGCCACAGCGGGATTGGACTGTGGCGGCCGCCGTATCCAGCACGTTCGATGCGATATGGACCGCCTGCTGCGCGTACGGCGTGCTTATGGCGGCAACCACCTTAAACCCGGCCATGCGTTCTCTCTCCATCCCGTATGCAGCCATCGTCCATCCACTGATGTGGGCGCTGGCATGGACGGCGGGCGCGTGGGAAAGCCACCTGTATTGCCGGCACGTCATCGGTCGGCGGGCCTCGACCCGGCATGCACTGGCCGTCACCGCCGCCCGCTGCCTGATTGCGATATGGGTGATCGGACACGTGCTGTCCTCAGGAATCCCGCCGCTGCTGGATCTGGCAATCGCCGTCCTCGCCCTGACCGGCTGCGCGGCAGCGCATGGCATCATGCGGTTGGCCATCGCCCGCGGTTCCCGTCGCCGCCGGTTCACACGCAGGGCTCTGATCATCGGCACCCCCGGTTCGATTCGTGGCACCATCGCCCGGATTGACGCCGATGCCAAGTCGGGTTGCATGCCGGCGTCCGTCTGCATCGTACGTCCGAGGGACTGCCGCGGCGTCGCCGATGCCGCCGAAGACGATACCGTCGTGACGCTGCCCGTCGTGACGACGGACGCCGCCCGACGTGCCGATTACACGCCCGATTGCGACCTTGCGGTTCTGGCACCCGACCTGCAGCCGACAGACCCGGACGTGCAGGGTCTGCTCGTCCGGTTGGAAGCCAACGGCGTGGACATCATCTGCCTGTCCGTCCCGGCCATGTTCGCGCATCACATCGCCAAGACGGACAATCTGGACCCCTGCGGCAATCTGACGCTCCGGCTCCCCCAATACGAACTGCCACGCCGCGCGGCCAAACGCCTGTTCGACATCGTCGTCGCCACGATCTGCCTCATTCCTGCGGCACTCATCATCGGCGTGACCTCCCTCTTCATCCGTCACGAGGACCACGGCCCGGTCTTCTTCCGGCAGCAACGCGTCGGGCTCAGGGGACGCACGTTCGACATGCTCAAACTGCGCAGCATGCGCATGGATGCCGAGATGCTCAAACCCACGCTCCGGCAGAACGCATATGAGACCAACACGGCCTTGTTCAAGCTGAAAAACGATCCACGTCTGACGCGGACGGGACGCATCATCCGGCGCCTGTCCATCGACGAGCTGCCGCAATTGTGGAACGTGCTCAAGGGCGACATGAGCATCGTAGGCCCCCGCCCGCCGCTGCCGGACGAATTCGCCTCCTACGACGACCGGTACGCGCTTCGCATGCTCGTCAAACCGGGACTCACTGGGCTATGGCAGGTGTCCGGGCGCAGCGACCTCGATTTCAAGACCAGCGCCGACCTAGACGTGGCGTACGTGCAGAACCACAGTCTCCTCGGAGACCTGTCAATCCTGCTGCGCACGGCATGGTCCGTCATCGGCGGCAAAGGCGCATACTGAGGGAGGCGGATCATGGACAACGACATCATCGACGACGAATCGCAGGACGACGACGCGACGCCCAGACACGCGGCGGCACGGCGACGCTCGCGGAAACGGACCATTATACTCGTAGTCGCGGCGTTCCTGACCATTCTCGTCATCATTCCCGTAAGCCTCGCCGTCGGGTTCATGACGTATCTGAACACGACGATGAGCGTGTCTGACGAAACGCGTGCCGCCCTGTCGCAGCCCGGCAACACCACGGACGACGCGTCGCAACCGTTCTACAGTCTGCTGGTCGGCACCGACCGCCGGACCGACACGGAGAACGGGCGCAGCGACACGATGGTCCTCGCCCGGGTCGATCCGGAAGGCGAAGGACGCATCGACCTCATCTCCATCCCCCGCGACATGATGATCGACCTCGACGGGCATACGGCCAAACTCAACGCCGCATACTCGATCGGCGGATCGGCCAAAATCATCAAGGAGGTCCGCGCTTTCACCGGCGTACCGATCACGCATTACGCCGAAGTCGACTTCGACAAACTCGTCGAGGTCATCGACCTGCTGGGCGGCGTCACCGTGGACGTACCGGAATCTTTCCAGGAGGGCAACAGCGGGGTCAGCCTCAATGCCGGAGAGCAGACCCTGACCGGAGAGCAGGCGCTCGGCTTCGCACGCGAACGCTATAACGTCTCCGGAGGCGACTACAGCCGCATGCAGGCGCAGCGGCTGATCATCACCGCCATCATCCGCCAGTCGCTCGATATGCCGGCCGACAAGCTGCTGAACATCATCCGCACCATGGCGCAGGGCGTGAACACGGACATGTCGGTCGCGGACATCGCGGCATTGGCCAACCGGTTCCGCGGCAAGTCGCCGGCCATCGGCAGCGCGTCGACGCCCAGCTACGCGTTCATGGACCATGGCGTCAGCTACGTCGGCGTCGCATACGACGAATGGCGGACCATGATGCAGCGCGTCGACGCGGGACTCGGTCCGAAGGACGACGGACAGACCATACCGGAACGACAGCTCGAGAACGAACAGCTGGGCAGCGCCGCGAACGCCACCAGCCCGCGCGACTACCGGCAGCTGATGGAACAATCCCTGAACAGCGGCAGCATCGCCGGCGACGAATAGGCAGAAGACGGCGCTTTATGCCTGCTCCGGCCATATGCAGTCATGGGTCCAGCTGAACAGACGGTACCGTCCATAATCATGGTCACGCAACGCACGGAGAAGGTCGGCATAATACCCATCCACATCCCGCAACACCGCATCGGGGAAAAACTCCTCCAACAAGGCGATCTCGTACCGGAACACCGCGATTTGAATCCGTCGGCCGAAGCCAATGGTACGGGTGAAGTTGCGCACCACCTGCATGAGGAACAAACCGAGCAGACGGGATGAACCGAAATCGGCATGCAATATCCGCAGATCCCGCAGGCATTGGTTGGTGACGTACACAGTATCGAGGCTTTTCACTGACCGAAAATACGTGTGCGAGATGGATGCCGTATTGACGCGATACCGGTACACCGTCCGGGGGATGCAGTGCATGCTCTCCGCCAACGTGCAGACGATGAACGCAATCATGGTGTCCTCGAACCAATACCCCTCGGGGAATTGGAGGTCGGTGAACAGATCGGCCCTATAGAGCTTCCCGCAAGGATATCCGTTCGGCTCCGTGGAGACCGTATCCCCACCCACACGCGTTGCACCGGCGAATCGTTCCAGATTCCCCTGCACGATATCCGCACGGGATTGCGCTGCGGCGTCAAGCAAAGCATCGACCGCCCCAGGGGCCAGCTCGTCATCGGAATCAAGGAAGGTGATGTACCGCGCGTCAAGATGCCGAAGCCCGGCGTTCCTGGCACCGGAGAATCCCCTGTTTTCCTGGGTGATGACACGTATACGGTCAGGGTGGTCCAGTTCGAGGGAGCGGGCGATGTCTCCCGTCGCGTCCATGGAACCATCGTCGACGATGTCGATGCGATACGAATATCGGGTCCGTTGACCCAGCACCGATTCGACGCATGCGCGCAACGTCGCTTCGGCGTTGTATGCGGGCACGATGATCTGCAGGTCGAGGTCCGATTCCGTGTCACGGATGGCGGGCTGCTCACGAATGGCCGAAGTCCGCGGATCCACGCTCAGCGTCTCCAGCTTCTTCGAGCTCTCATGCAACGGCGGAATCGGCAGGATTCGCGAGATGCGCGGCATCATCCACCGGTAGATCGCACCGTTCAGATGGGTCGCCATGGCCGCTTTCCGCAGCAGTTTCCTCACCACCATGCCCGCGCCCAAACGCATCTTCCGTCTCCTTCCCGTCCCCTGCCGACGATGTCCGCGCAATCGGACAGTGTCGCACCCCGACAACACTACTTCCGCGACCGTCCCGCAAACCAGACTCGGACACGATTCAACGCCGCGCCCACACCGTCGCGTCGGACGGCACGCGTGAACACGGACGCATGGTACAGCAGTACACCGAACCTGCCGAACCGTCTTCGCAACGCCTGCTTGGACGCGTAGTCGCGTTTTTCCTCGTCCGTTTTCCACGACGCCGCGAAATGGTGGATGGACACGGTCCTGTCGGTCATGTGAAGCTCCCCCGTCTCCGGGTCCATCGGCGACATGACCTCCGCCGGAAGCACCATGCAGTCCGCATCGTCGAGGACGCCTGCGGCCCCACGGTATCCGACCTTCCGCATGCCGCGCGTATTGCGGACCGGGCATGCGGTGAGGTCATACGCGCCCGTTGCAGTGAGGAATCGGGCGTCCCGGTATTCCTCCAGCATGGCCCTGACCGCGGGATGATGGGGCGTCGCGGCGAATCCCACGCCCGTGTTGACGCGCCCGGGACGTTCCTCGCAGACCACACACGTCATACCCGCCAACAACTGTTCCAACGGCGCCACCACCTCGACATCCGTGTCCAGGTACACGCCGCCCTCATGCTCGATGACCCACAGACGCACGTAATCGGACACGAACGCCCACCGCCCGGCCTCGTACGCCTCACGCACGTACGGCACCTGCGACACGTCGAAGTTCGATTCATCCCATCGACGAATCTCGAAATCGGGGCAGTACCGCCGCCAGCTGGCGATGCACGCCTCCGCCTCCTCGGGCAGCGGACCATGTCCGAACCAGCAGTAGTGGATGACCTTGGGAATCGTGGTCCCTTTCGCATCGGCGGTCATGGCCTACTTCTTCCTGCCGGCGCTTCTCCTGCCGGTCTTCTTCCGCTTGTCCGCGTTGTGATAGTAGTTGCCGTAATAGTGTCCCTGACGGTCGTGCCGTTCGGCGTAGTTCAGCACCGCGCCCAACGGCTTGACATCGGCCATCTCGAGCCCTTCGAGGGCTTCCGGCAGCTCCCTGCGGTCCTCCACGCCAAGCCCGACGAGCATGATCACATTCCCCTGCCCGCGCGCCAGCAATGCGGCGTCATTGCCCACCATGAGCGGGCAGGTGTCGACGATCACGTCATCGTAGAGGGACGCGACATGCTTGAGCAGGCTGCGCATACCATCGGAGTCGATGAGCATGTTCGGGTTCTCGGTCCTGCGGCCGGCCGGCAGCACGCTGTAGTTGGCTTTCCAATACTGCTGCACCGCGTCCTCGAACGAGGCCTGCGCGGTGAGCACGTGCGCGAGGCCCAGCGACCCCGTGATACCCAGACGGTCGGCGACGGATGGATGCCGCAGATCCGCGTCGATGAGCAGCACGCGGCGACCGGCCTCCGCACAGGCGGCGGCGAGGTTGACGCTGAACGTCGTCTTCCCCTCCCCCGCCTGCACGGAAGTGACGACGAGCACGTTCCCCTTGTTGTCCGCCGACGCCGGCTTGGAGAACAGCAGGTTCGTGCGGATGCGGCGGATCTCGTCGGCCTCCATGCCACCGGGCCTGCCGATCACCGCGGCGGCATCGCCCGCATACCCCGGGCCCTTGGCGAGCTCGCCGAAGATCGGCATGTCCGGTACAAGGGCGGCGAAGTCCTTGCGGTCGTGGATGCGCACGTCGAGCAGCGAACGCAGGACGACCGCCGTGACCGCAAGCACGACGCCCGCGAGCATGCCCACCACACCGTATTTGACATGATTCGGTTTGGACGGTTTCGACGGCGGCAACGCCTCGTCCACGACGCTCAGGTTGATCGGGGACACGGCGTCGGTCTGGTCCCCATGCTCGTACAGACCGGAGGACACCTGATGCTGCAGCGACTGCGCGACGGCGTTGGCGAGTTCGGCGGACCGTTGCGCATTCCCGTCGGTGACGGTGATCGTCAGCAGCATCGTCCCCTCGGGGCGCTGCACGTCGATGCGCTCGCCCAGGGAAGCGACCGTGTCGTCGAGACCATACCGGTTGATGACCGGCTTGAGCACGGCATTGGTCTTGACCAGATCCGGATAGCTGTCAATCTGGCTCGCGATGTAGCTGGCACCGTTGGTCAGGTCGGACGTCCCCTCCGACGACCCCTGATACATGGCGAACAGCTTCGCGGTGGCGGCGTACATCGGCGTCTGCGCGAACGACAATCCCACCGCGCCGACGGTCACGACGAGCGGGATTACGATCGCCATGACCAGATGGCGACGCAACGCATGCAGGAATGTAAGCACCGTCATATCAGACACCTTTCCTCCGGATCGGAACAACCTTGCACGTCTTGCACGTTCTGCACGTCCTGGGCGCCGTGGGAGCCCCGGATCAGGGGCAGCAGCGCGAACAGCGCGGGATTCGTCACCGCGCTCGGCAGGAAGCTCTCGCTCATCGCATACACGAACACGACGAACAGCAGGAACGTCATGTCCGTACGCCGCTGCCGGCCGTACCGCAGCAGCATCAGCCAGATGGCCCCGAACAGGAGCACGCTCAGGACCAACCCCTGACGGACCGCCATGTACACGACGCTGTTGTCGAACGCCACGTCCCGCACCGGACTGGACTGGCCGAACAAGCTGACGCCGTAGTTCGCCAACCACCAGTGGTCGTTGCGGATGCGGCCGGTCATCAGATGGTCGAGCGTGCCCAGCCAGCCCGAAGCCCCCCGATACAGGTAGCCGGTGCCCAGAAAGAAGAGCACGCACGCCGGCACGACGAAATGCGCGCACCGGTCGAAGACCGCCGCGAACCACGGCCAATACCGCAACAGGCCGGCAAGCAGCAGCATGCCCGACGTGACGGCCAATCCGGTGATGCTGCGCGTGAACACAAGATACAGCCCGGCATTGCCCATGAACATCAGCGACAGCGACGGCAGTGAGGAAGCCCGACGCCACAACACGCAGCTCAGGGCGAGCACCGTGAAGAAGCACAGGTGGACGATGTTCGTCGAACCGCCGTTGATGCCGATACGGGTGACGAACCCACCCGCGGCGGCGGAATAATGGGTGGTGCGGGTGATGTCGAACACCCCGACCCAACCGAACAGGGCCAGCACGGCCAACCCCACGCCCTTGGCGAGGCACGCGCACAGCAGAACCAGGCGGATCTCCATGTCCCATGCCGCCAGAATCAGCAACACCGAAAGCAACACCGTGAACTCGCCGGTCAGCATCATGTTCAGCAGCGCCACACCGATCAGCAGCAACGCGACAACGACGTCACGGACACCATACGCCCGGCATATCATGGCGTTGGCCAGCAGGACGCAACCCAATGCGGTGATGAGAACATACGCTTCGTCGCCGCTGTTGTACCCCAACGTCTGTCCCAGACATTGGACCGCGAAGACGATGATGAGGAACGCGTCGGACAGCCGCATGGACAACGCCGCGGCGCGGGAGCGATCCGTCATCAGCCGCGACATGCCACTTCCTCCCGCGCCAATCACAAACCACCGACACTACGTTGTCATTGTCGCCCACGCTCCAGACATGGGGGCAACCCCTACCCGAATTTCCGCGCCGCACGCCATTTACTGGCATTGCTCCAGCCGTTTCTGCGTGCGCTTGCATCGGAACGCGCGCCAGTCTTGGGACGTTTGATGAGTTCCAGTCCGTCACAATCCTCGGGAGTCCAATCGGCGCGGTGCACCCGAAAGGCGAAGTGCTGTTCGTTGCGCGCGGAATACACCATGATTGCACGCCCGTCACGAATCAGGTCGACAATCCGCGACCACAACCGGTCACGTACTTTCGCACTCACATGACCGACGAACACACCCGCCGATATCTCCAACAGCCATCGGGTCAGATCACCGCGCAGTCCGGCAGGGCACGCCGTCAACACTATTACGACCATTGCGACCGTCTCCTCGCAGCATCACCATTCGCCATCGTCCGTGAACTCATCAACCCCGTAGGAGACGCCGGCGGCCACTTCGCCGTCCTTACCATCCCACAAGCCCACATGGTCTTCTCCAAGTTCGTCATCGGAGGTGAGTCCTTCCACGAGCAAATCTCGGATGTCACGCACCATGCGTTTCATAATCGACAAATCGTAGACAGCATCCCTCATTCGCCGACGTGTGGCGGAGCCGATGTCGTCCGGCTGTGTCTCGGCCGTCTCGAACGCGACCGGAATGGACAGTTCCGCCTTGTACAGGTCCGCTACATCATAGACGAATGACCTTTCATGACCGACATGCACGAATCCCAGTCCGGGGGAACATCCAAGCGCGACGATTGCGGCATGGGCCAATCCATACAGACAGGTATGCGCCGCGGAGAGGGCCTTGTTGATCTCGCTTCCCGCTTCGAAATCGTCATGATCGTACGTCCGCTTGTCCCATGCCACACCGGTTCGCGCCGAACATTCGCGGTATATGCGGCGGATACGTGCCCCCTCGCGCCCACGTAGCTGTTGCATGGTCAGTCGGCTGACGTCCTCGTCGGGAAAGCGCATCTGGTACATTCTCCGCGCCACTGCAAGTCTCGATCGCGTATTCGACACCATTCGCGCTTGCTGCTGCAATAACGCGGAGGAGTGGGTCAGGGGCTTGCCGAACGCATACATGCGTACTCCGCGTTCCCCCACCCAAATCACGGTGGCACCGTTCTCCCCGATTACCGTCATCGCCTGATGGGTGACCGATGCCCCCGGTCCCAGCATTAGTACGCTCAACGTCGCCGCGGGGACATGCATCGTCCCCGTCTCGTCGGTGACGGTGACGGCGTTGTCCGCCCGATTGATCACGCAGTGCTCGAAGTACGCGAATGAGAGACGGTCCTCGGCACGGACGAGTTCGCCGAGTTCGGGAGGAGGAGCGCCGGGAATCCGTCGTCTGCCGATCATGTCTCCGGCTCCCGGATGGGGGCCACAGTCAGTAGGCCGCATCCGAATCCCTTCGCCCGGCCGACGCCGTGACAGAGTGCATGACGGAACAGGTCTGCGTCGGTTACTACGAGTCTGCCGTCGAACAATACGGTGGTCAGGGTCACCGTCTGGTTTTCGCGCGTGAAACGTTCCCGATGTCGTTGCCTGACAATCACCGAAGGATCGCCGTTGTCGTCGGAAAGAAGGGCGAACCCATGCGTCTCCGCACGGGAAACCAGCCAGTCGCGCTGCTGGCTGACGGTGACATGGCCTTGGAGTTTGCCGACGATGTCTTCACCGTTCGCCTTGGGTTTGCGGCCTTTGTCGACGCGGGCCCTGCGCACCGGATTCGCACGCAGCCGGAACTGCCAGTGCTGTCCGACCGCGATGCGCGACAGCAGCGGCGTGTAGTCCTTGCTCTCCCACTGCACATGCATCGGCCATCCGGCCTGTTCGACGATATGCGTGAGATCGGGGGCTTCCGGGCTGACCACGTACAGCCAGATGCTGTGGTCCTGAGTCAGGTTGTCCAACCGCCACAGGATGCGGCCTTCCTCGCCGTCGCGGACCGCATCGGGAGGGAATGCGCTCTCTACCGCGGCATGGGTGCGGTACGGCGATGCAATCAGCTGTCTCGCACCTTCTCTGGCCATGTTCAATGGCACACGTGAAATGAACATGATGATGAGCTCCTATGCGAAATTCATGGGGTCGTCGGCACCGGTGGCGTCAAAGGTCGGCGGAATGCCGGGCGCATTTCGTTTCGCCGTCTCCCGACCGCCTCCCTCGGTTCCAGGATTGCCGATCCGGTAGCGGTGGACCGCCCGTCCCGCATATCGCCGATCCGTCTGACTGAACGTCACCGGCAGGTCGGCCTGCGTCGCAGACGGTTCGTCCTCGGACGCGTCGCACACGATTTCCAGCGTCTGGTCCGGGTACCGGCGTCGGTACCATGCCGAGGCATGCCACGGCTCCCGTTCCAGCGCCTGACGGACATCGTCATACTCATCGTGGATGCCCAAGGTGACTGGGAACGCGGGCGGGCAGGACCGCCGGCCCAGATACAGCGGCCATCGGGGCGACCGCAGCGCCTGGTCGAGCGATTCGAGCGCGGATCGCTCCGCACCCAGTGCGACCAGGAACCGCGCATCGGCCAGATAGTACCGGTAGGTCAACGGCATGGTCTTCTCGTATTCGTGGGTATTGCGTTTCCGGGTCAAGGATTTCTCCGTCTGGAAATCCGTTATGATCCGCCCGCGTTGCTCGACGCGTACGCCGAACGACAGTCCCAGCAGATCCTCAATCGGGTCCTCACGGACACGTCCCTGCGCGCAGGCCAGCAGTCCGATTACCCCGCTTTTCGTCGGCTCGGTGCGGGTCTCCCTGCGCACGAACCGTGATGAATCGCCCCAGGACTGCAATGGCCCCGCGAGTTGCAACAGCAATACGCTCATGGTCACTCCCGGCCGGACAGCGCCTGCGTCAGGGCTTCCTTCAGTTCGGATCGCAGTACGGGGAATGTCACGTGCACACTCACCTCGTCCAGTTCGGCGACCGGTTCGTCCGTGGTGATGTTCCACGACTGCACCGGCTGCTCGCCGTAGGCGTCCTGCACGAGCTTGAGCTTGCGGCCGAGTCGTACGGCGGCCTGACGGGAGATCGACGATCCGGCCTCGCCTCGTACAGGGTCCTCAAATGCGTCCACGACGTTGATCGGCTGGGTGTCCCGCAGCGTCACCACGCAGGTTCCCGGCAACGTACGGTTGGCGAAAGCGTTCTGCTTGCCGGTCGGCATGGAGCGGATGAACGCCTCGACGAACGCCGCGGAGCCTTCGACGGTGGCCGTCACGTCCCGCAGCTGCTCGTACAGCGAGTCGATGTCCAACGTTGCGTACCGGTACAGCGTGGACGAGTTAAATCCGACGGTGTCGATCATGGCGGCGCCGGCATTGTCGTCCGAGGCGCAGTCATCGACGGCGGTGAAGTAATCGTATTCGGGGGTGATCGTGTCCACGGAGATCGCGTGGGCGACTTGCGCCGAGGCGTCGGTGTTGAGGTCGGGGGCGTCAGCGAGCATACGACCGAACAGGGCGATGTCGACGGCTTGGACGCCGTGGAACACCCCGCCTACCTCCTTCTTCATCGTGGCGGACGGTTTGCCTGATACGTCGATTCCGGAATCATGCCATCCAATCGCCACGTCGGCCAGCTGCCCGATCTCACGGTACGCGATGAAAATCAGATATCCCGTGGCCAAGGTGCCCTTGTCCTTGCCCGCACGATCCGATTCTTTGACATCAACGCCGGTCGCAGCCAACGCACATTTCGCCAACGTCTCCGCGTCATCGACGAGATCGGGCCTCTTGGCGACGATCGCGTCGCGGATCAGCGAGACCGCGCCCTTGGTGCGTACGCCGAGCCGGCTGGAATCCAGCAGGTCCTTGAACATTTCACGCATGGCGCGCTTCCACGCCTGCGACGAGACACGTGAGCGCAGCGTACCGCCGTAATGCGCGGTCTTCGGACTGCCAGTGTCGTCGCGGTTGATGTTGCTCGGCGGCACGTTCTGCAGGTCGTACAAGTCGATGAACATGATGTCCTTCTTTCGAGTGTTTTCGTTCGGTTTTCGAGAGCTTTAATCGACGATTCAAGCGTCGTGGCGTGTAGTTGACGTACCGGTGCCGGAGTAGTAGTCCATGCTCCAACGCTGGAATACCTCGCTGCGGGCTTCCGGGAATTGGATCTGATAGAGGTCCTGGGCCAGGGAGCGGTAATCAAGCGTGATCGCCCCGTCACCGAGCGCCCGCATCAGCATGATCAGCGCACGCACGCTGCGCACCACGCCGTTGAAATCCGGCGCCGCTTCGGCGGCGGCCAGACGACGCCGGACGCCTTTCGCATGTTCCATGTCCGGGTCGATGAGGCGACATGCGCGGCCGAAGGTCATGCGGGTCTTGTCTGCGCCCCCTGCGTCCTGTGCGACTCCATGACGTCTGGACTGCTGATGACACGCATACAGTTCCATCGTGGTCCTCGCTGCACGGAGCGCGGCGGGGTCCTCCTCTCCGGAAGGCAACGATTGTCCCCAGCCTTCGAACAAATCCGAACCAATCGTCATCCATGCCGGTGCCCCCCCATCGAGGTCACGGCGTAGCCTGGCGAGTGCGGCACGGGATTCCGGCGTCCCTCCATCCCGCTTGGTGTACTCGTTCTGAAGCTTGAAGATTCTGCGATTGACGAAGTACCCCAGTTTCCCCGCCATGTCACGGGAGAAGTATCGTCTCATCGTCATGCTCCTTTCTTGTCCACGGCGGCATCTGCGGACAGTCTTCCCAAGGTCTTGTTCAGACCACCAAGGAACAGCAGCCGCGCACGAGCGGCGGTCATCATGCCCATGCGGCCTGCGTCATGCTCGTCGAACGCCGATACGCTGCTGTCGGACAGGTAATCGCTTCCGATGACGAGCAGCATGCGGTGCACGTCGTCGAGCCATTCGTCACGGTAGATTTCATAATCTTTGTCCGGGGTGAATCCGACCAGCCGATCGCGGAACAGTCCGTCGAGACGCGCATAGGCATCTTCCCGGACACGCTCCGAAGCCGCTTGCGAACGCCCTCCGGCCATACGGTCTCCGGCTGCCGACCGCAAGTTATGCACGTAGTTCGCCAGCATGACGTCCACGGCTTCACGTGTCTTGCCGATGACATGCACGGCAGCGCCGATCGCCGCGTAATCCTTGCGGGAGAAGGCCAACGGCAACTGCAGTACGTCATCAATCCCGGTCTCATAGACGCTGCTCTGGGTGCCATAGGTCATGCCCTGAGCATGGATGGAGAACACCGACAGCAAGTGGACACCTTCATCCAGGCAGCCTTCGCGTTGCAGCTCCTCGACCCATCGGACGACGCCGGGACGCAAATCCGCCTTACCCACCGCGACCATAGAAGCCAGGCCACGCCAAAGCGCCTTACCCGCATCATGGGTGACCGGCATGAGCGGCGGGGAGGACAGGCCGAGTTTCTTCTGCTGCGGCACACTGAGTCGCCAAGCCGTCATCTTCTCGCACTCGTCTGTGTTGTATGGCGCGATGACGTCACCGTAGCAGTTCACGATGCCGACGATACGGCTGCCGGCTTTATTCGGCACCAGCCGCAGCCTCCGGGACTGGAACGTCAACGCATCCACCGGACCGGTGAAGGATGTGCGCACCGTGATATCGGGGCCTGAGGACTCGTCGAACTCCCATGGAGGCACATCATCCTCATTGCCGAACATCTTCACCATATTGTTGTTGGTATCGTACAGGCACCAGTTCAGCATCAGCGTGTGGAACAGGTTGTCGCCCTCGACCATTACCGGCCCCAGGACGCCCATCCATCCGGTGCCCGCCATGCCTTTGGGCGCGTACACCTTCCCTTTATTGACATGCGTATTGCCAGCCACCGGCGTCTTGATGCCTGCGGTGTCATATGCCTGCAGGAACACGAGCCAACGAGCCGCTTGGGCGAGGCCGATGGACTCCAATGAGTCGGGCGACCGCATGGAGAACAGGAACTTGTCCGGCTTCGGCACGTCCGCAATCATCTCGCTGATGGGGTCATACGCTTTTTTGCCGTTGTACGTCAAATCGGGAACCTGATAGAACGGACGCTCCGGGTCAAGAAGGTAAAACCGGTCATGGAACTCACCGAAGTAGTCTTGGAGAGGACCCATATCGAATGTCCCGTTCCCCCACAATCCGCTCCATAAATCCCTCATCCGCCTTCGGTCGGCTTCCGGATCACAGTACGCGCAATACAGAATCGCCAGCAGCAGACGTTCCAACGGCACGGTCTGCTGCGGGAGATCCCCGGAAATCGAACGGATACGTGGGGCATCACGGAAAACGTCACGTATGGAAAGCTCCCTGACGCTACCGTCCACGAACACACACGGCATCCAAGGTTCATCAAGAAGGTTGAATCCTCTTACATGAGAATCGTCGGTCATGGTATTCCACCAATCCTTCCCGCCGTCTTCGATGACGACTCCTCGGGCTGGTTGCGACATGATTCAGAATAATCCATCCTCATATATATGTCAACGCGAAGGGGAGAGATAATGTAAAAACCCCATATCGATGAGGAACCACACATAATCTCACCCATTCGCTGGGTCATCCCTCAACGGAGGGACACATCCATTCTCCCCGGCGGCAGCGACCTACCTACCTGTCTCACGTTCCACATATAACCCGGCACGACGGTCATACCGGACAACATAACCATTCAGCGAAGTTCTGAGGCCACCATCCGCTTCTTCCTCGAGAAAAACGGCGAGCTTCCCCGCGAGCCATGGCGAATCCCTCCACACCATCGTTTCGTCAACGCACCCGAGCTCTAACTCCTTGATGAGCCCGTCGATGCCTTTACCTCCGTATCCGCTCATTGCGATCGGCAGGCGCACGGAGCACTGGGAGATAAGCAGAGCCAAACGATCGTCCGGAACCGAATTCGTCGGCACTTCTGCACCGGGTTCGATGCCATGGCGCGCATCCCCCACCCACGGCAGCAAACGGATGGAATCGTCGCGGCGGCGCAGCAGCATGACCTCAACCGTCTCTTGCGTGTCGCGCACCGCACGCTGCCCTTTGTCGTCATCGGTATCATCGATCGCCGTGGTTTTGAACCAGTCGACAAGGGTTTCCTCCTCACCAATCATGCTCCGCAACGACTTGATGCGATAATGCCGCGCGCGTTCGCGCTTCTTCTCCTGTCTGTCCGTACGCGAGGCGACGGCCTTCGCATACGACTCACGCCATGTCTTGGGAATCGTCTCTTCCGCATGCTCGCGGTACGCTATTCGCACGGTGGACGCGATGTCCTTGGGCAGGGATGCCTCCATCGATGCACCTGGAACATCCAATCCCAGCACTCCTAACGTTTCCAATAACGAGGCCTCCTCGTAAACGGTCTGTACGCCGCCATCGAATCGAGGGATGCCCGCATCCCATTCGGCGATGCCGCGGATATGGCAGGATGCGGCACGAAGCGGTATGGGCCTATCCTGTTGACCGGCGCCTCGCACGTGGCGGTGCACACGTCCCAGCCGCTGCATGAGCAGGTCGACCGGAGCGATGTCGGTGATCAGCGCGTCGAAATCGATGTCCAACGATTGTTCAAGCACCTGCGTGCCGACGACGATCAGCCTTTCGGGACGTCGCCCGTTCGCCAATGTGCTTCGCGGCCCAAGCAATTCACGTAGCTCACGCTCGTTGTCCATACGGTCCATGTCCATGAACCTGGCATGCGTCAAACGAATCCAATCATTACCGTATCGTTCGGACAGCAACGCTTCCACGTGCTGCGCGCGAGGAACCGTATCACAGATGACTCCGATGCAGCCGCCATCCCGCAGCAATCCATCGAGCAGCACCGTCAGGGAGTCATCATCATCCGACATCAACCGGCACGTCACGCGCAGCGTTCGGCCGGACGGTTCGACGGCTTGCATCCGCAACCGGTCGCCGGATGAATAGGTGATCAACGGATACGCCTCGTCGCAGGTCGTACCGGAACCAGATGCCACGACAACCGACGAGCCACCGTCCACCGCATTGGCTCTCGAAGCAACGGCACCAAATCGACTACGCGAACGCCGCCTGTACCGGGCCGAACGTTTGACTCCTCCATCCTGTGTCGGGGAAGGAGCGTTCGCCCGTTCTCCGCTCTCCCTCCCACGCAGATAGGCCTCCGCCATCTCCTTGCGCTGCCGCTCCGGCAGCGTGGCGGACAACAGAATGACCGGCGTACGGAACCCTCCCAACCATTCGAGGATGCGCTTCAGATACTCCTGCATGTACGCGTCATAGGCGTGGCATTCGTCGATGACGACCACCTTGTTGGCAAGCGCCAGTTGTCTCAACACAACGTGCTTCATCTGCAGGGCGCCCATGAGCACCTGGTCGACGGTGCAGACCAGGAAGTTGGCGAGTACGCCTTTCTTGCGTCCCCACATCCACTCGGACACGACCGTTTCGGGGGATGAAGCGCCATGCCGCGCCTCCATGTCTATAGATGACCAGGCTGACGCCATATTCCGCGAAGCGACGATAACGCCGTGGAATTCCTCATTGAGCTGTGCTTTCCCGTGCGCGAGCCACACGGTCTTCCCATCCGTCCCGGGTTCCATCGGGAGGGCGTCAATCCATGAGTGTGCTCTGCCGAGCATGGCGTCGGTGGTCGCCATGGTGGGCAGTGCGATGCATACGCCTCCGCAACCGGATCGTTGCGCGAGCAGTTCCGCCGCAGCGAGCGCCGCCTCGGTCTTCCCCTCGCCCATCGGCGCCTCGATAATCATCAGTCCGGGGTCGTCGGCTCGTGCGGCGACCGTCACGGCCTCGCGCTGCACCGGTCTTGGAGAGGCCTCCTGCGGCAGGGAGAACCGGCTCCGGAACCATTCGTCCAACACGGAATCATCCATGTGCAAGTCGTTGGTGATGGGATGCCACGGCGCGCACAGACGCAGAGTACGCCACGCCCGATCCGCACGACGACGCAGACCTTCCCAAGAACGCACGTCATCATCCTGGTCCTCGCTAAAACCACTCAGTGTGCCCGGAACGGCAATCAGGGGAAACATACCTTCATCACTATTGCTCGCCATCCAGTCGGCCATAATCACCGCCCCCGTCAGCAATGCCTCGGACGATGCCTCCAAGCGTCGTTCTCCCAATCGGACCATGTCGTCAGGAGACAAACCGACGCGTCGAATCACGAATTCCAGCAGCTCACGCTGTACTGGTTCCCACCGGTCCTTCGCGGCATCGTCCCATCCCATACGGATTGGTTCCCCACATCGGGCCTCTTTCAGCTGATGACTGTCAGGCGGAGTGCCATGATGACCGCCGACCACGCTGCCGTACGATCTCGCGATGTCCGACGACCACCCGTATGCTGTGGTCAGATGTCGTTCGAGGATGACCTGTCCGGCAATCGGATGGGATGGATGGCTCGGGTCGGAAAAGTCACGAATCGGTAATCCCGCTCGCTCCGGCAACCAAGCCAACGATGAAGGCAAGCCGTCACCCAACAAGTCGAACCGAATCGGTTTGGATTGGAAAAGCGGCGTAACCTTTCCAATGTCATGAACACCTGCCAGAAGCAAATACACTCGACGGGCCAATGATTCGTCGGCGACATCACGAATGAGGACGGCCTTGGTACCGTCCGGAATCCAATGGTCCCAGAGCCTCTCGGCCATACCGATCGAATCGGCCATATGCACATACAACGGCAGCCAACGACTGCCATCGAGCCGGTCCGTCTTGCCCCACAACAGGCGTGCGCCATCAGACAGGGACAGTTCGTCATCGTCTATCGTCATGCCATCGCTCCTTTCAGCGCAGCGTGTCTCAATCGTTCCAGCGCGCCCCAATTATCAAGCCGTCGGGCGAGTGCCACCGACAGCTCCGTCCAACCGCAAGGCGATGAGTCGATCGGGCACGAATCCACCTGCGAGCCTCGACTCGTCGCCGGATAGCGGGCCGCCACCTCCCATGCTCGATCGGGAGAATCCTCCAGCAGGAATCTCATCGCTGCAAGCCACGCCATCGCCTCATCGTCCATATGGTCCGACTCGAATTCCGCCGCCCTCGCATACTCTCCTGCCAGCAACAGATCGTCATGTCTGAGCCGGCACATATACGAGTGCAGACGCGACGAGCGCCGGGACACGGCCGCATCGTTCATGGCATGTTCCCATCCATCCAACGCCTCATCCGCGATCCGCCGTGTTCTTTGTCTCCTTGAAAAAGACAGCAGCGCGACCCCGAGCTTCTCCCCCAATATCTCCGGTTCCTCGCGGAGGAAACCCATGATGCCGGCGGCCATGGTCGCAAACGTTCCCACTCCGGAACGCTCATTGGCGACCGTTCTTTCCACGAGCAGTCTCACCTTCCATGCCAAATGCTCTAGGCTCCTCTCAAGGCTTTCCTCTTCGAGGGCTCCCCCATCGCCTCCGACATATTCCAGGGAACTTCCCACGATGCGCATCACGAGAAACACGTTGGACAACGCCTGTCCGTAATCCTCAGCCGCCAGTGCATTGTCCAGAACGACGTCCGCACCTTCGAACGCATCGCCGACATCACGACGCGCACCGTCCGATTCCAGAAACGATTGGATGAACGACTCCGTCATACGCCCGGCCTGCGATCCGGACAGGACCGGAAACCGCGGTCCGCCCATACACGTGGTGACAGCCGCCATTCCCGCGCATTCCCCGACGACTGCCTCATCCCATACCAGCAGCGGACCATGGGCGCCATACCATGAGGCCAGACGGGAACGAATCTCATCGTAGACGTCCACACGTATAGAGCACGGTTCATCCAACCATGTTCCCAGCGCCACATCCGCTCCACCTTGCGGGGGCGCAAGCGACGCATCGTCATTATCCGCGGAGCCGCCGATGGCGAGCATCACCGCTGCGGAGTGCTTGCAACGCTTGCCTTTCGCCGCAAACGGACAACTGCACGAGACCATGCATCGCATGGAAGCATCATCGATACGCACCAATACGTCATAGAGACTTCCACCCTCGACCTCCCCATGGAACAGGCCGGGAGTGATTGCGCCCACGGACCGAACCCGACCTTCATGAAAGTACGCTTCTCCTCGGGAGAAAACATTCGGAGCAAACAACGGGGAGACAACATCGGCGTTCATGGATTCACCATACCCCGCAATCGTCTACACCGACGAAAGACACGCACGTTCCATCTCGATGGGATTGGCCATCCGTTGCCTCAAAGTCATCTCGTTCGGAACGGAATATATTCGTCGGGAGTGTCGTACATGCCGATCTCCTCCGCGGCATCCCGCATATTCTCCAATGCACTCCTGCGCCGGCGCTCGGACTCCCGCTTGAACCTGAGTACGTCGTCGGCCATGACCGTCCGCTGCCCGGTGCGGCTGTCTCTCTTGAACGGAATCACCCCGGAATCCAGAATACAGCCGACGGTCTTCGGAGAGACACGGAGCAACCGTGCCATCTCAGCAGTGGTCATCATCCGACAATCCGACGAAGCATGAGCAATGACGTCTCGGAACAAACGCACCTGTTCCTCATCGAGCTCATAAGCAGAACCATCCACTTCCACGAAATACACCCTGCCCGGCACCAGCCGATTGGCTGTCGCCCGTGTTGCCGTCACCATAGTTTTCTCCTTCAGATGATGGTCCGGAATGCCGTGAAACGGTCAGACAAGGGACTGTCTCTTTAAGTGTGTAACTGACGGTTTTTCATTTGTCAGTTTCTGTCATCCGGCCAGCGGTCGGCGAAGGCGATGGCGAACGCGTTGAGCGCGGGTTTCCACCGTGCAGTCCATCGTACCTGTCCCTTGCGGTCGGGTCCAATGACCTGACGGTCAGATACAGGCACTTCGGGGCGGCACGTTCATCGGGGGAAGTGGCCGCGCGCCCTGATGGAACGACGGAACCGGGCGTTGAGGCTCTCGATCGCATTCGTCGAGCAGATCACCCGCCTGATTTCGACGTCGCAGTCGAGGAGCGGCACGAACCTGTCCCACGCGTCCATCCACAGGCCCCGGATCGCGGGATACTTCTCGGCTCACCTGACGAGCATCTCGTCGCTCGCGGCAACGGCGGCGGTCTCGCTGACGGCCGTACAGACGGGCTTCAGGTCGTCGCCGATGGCGCTCCAGTCGCCTTTGGACACATACTGGTACGTGTTTCAGATGGATGATGCAGGTCTGCACGACCGCGCGGGGCCAGACCACGCCGACCGCGTCGGACAGCCCCTTCAGTCCGTCGCAGATCAGGAAGAACACGTCCTCGACGCCACGGTTCTTCAGTTCCGTGAGCACCGTGAGCCAGTGCCGGGCGCCCTCGGCAGCAGGCGAGCCCCAGATGCCTAGCACGTCCCGGTCGCCATCCAGGTCCACGCCGATGGCCGCGTAGAACGCGCGGTTGGCGACCTGGCCGTCACGCACCTTGACATGGATAGCATCGACGAACACGGCCGCGTACACCCGGTCCAGGGGCGCGTCGATCACTCGCTCATCTGGTAGACGACTTTCTCGGTGACCTGGCTAATCGTCTCCTTGGAGACCGAGGCGCCGTAGATCTGGCTGAAGTGGACGCTGATCTCCCCTGTGGTGAGCCCCTTTACGCACAGTGAGAGCACCACCTCGCCCACGTCGTTCAGACGCCGCTGGCGCTTTTTGACGATGACGGGCGCGAACGAGCCGTCCCGGTCACGCGGCACCTCGATGGTGACGGGACCGACCGCGTCGGCCACGACGGTCTTCGAGGTGGTGCCGTTGCGCGTGTTCGATGCCCTACCCTCCGCGCTTTTCTCGTGTCTGGCCCGGCCGACGCGCTCGGTCATCTCCTCGTCCAGAGCGGTCTCGAGCACGGTCCTGGTGAACTGTCTGAGCAGCCCATCGGGTCCGGTCAGGTCGAGGCCCTGCTCCTTGGCCTTACGGATCATCTCCAGCGCGAGCTCGCGCTCGACCGGGGACGTCTTCGGCGCCCTGCGTTTCCTTGGTTTATTCGTGGCTTCCTTGCCGACGGCCGTCGTCGTTGTCATGGTTTCCATTGTCTCAGTCGGCATGCTCATCACAGGCCCTTTCCCACCGGTCTCACGACCAGCGATCAAAGCCAGTTACACACTTTCCGGGGCAGTCCCCGCCATGGACTTCACCGGCACCTGGTACGGACAGGAATCATCCCCGCGTATGCGGGGAACACCAGCGGACCCGGTACGAGTCGCGGCCGGTGTGGGGATCATCCCCGCGTATGCGGGGAACACAAGTGGTCGAGGTTGTATGAGTCGTCGCTGGTGGGATCATCCCCGCGTATGCGGGGAACACCAGACACGACGCACCAAGGGGGCCGGCAGCGTGGGATCATCTCCGCGTATGCGGGGAACACATCGTTGAAACCGCTCACCATCCACCCGAACCGGAATCATCCCCGCGTATGCGGGGAACACCTTCGCTTTGTCCCATAGCCGCAAATCGGGAAGGGATCATCCCCGCGTATGCGGGGAACACGGAAAGCGGAGGCAGATACAACGTATACATCCGGGATCATCCCCGCGTATGCGGGGAACACATGGTCGTCGCCGCGTTCAGCATCTGCGCGCTGGGATCATCCCCGCGTATGCGGGGAACACTATTGTTTTGCACCCGTTGACGATGGTGGACGGGGATCATCCCCGCGTATGCGGGGAACACTCCGATTGCGTGCTGGCGGTCGCCGCCGACCTGGGATCATCCCCGCGTATGCGGGGAACACGGGAATCGTCAAGTAGACGCGACGTTCCTTGCGGGATCATCCCCGCGTATGCGGGGAACACTATTGTTTTGCACCCGTTGACGATGGTGGACGGGGATCATCCCCGCGTATGTGTATTGCTTCAATGTTTGTTCGTCAGGTTGAGCGGTGTTTTTCCGCAGTGTGGGCTGATGGTTTGGGGGCGGTGACGTTTTGTTGGACTTCGTTGTCTGTATGGTCGTTCAGCACGTTATCGCAGGTGTTCAGGCGACGAGCCCGAGCTCGACGCGTTTGTCCATGATGCTCATGCCGTATTCGGTCTTGATGCGCTTGTCCCTGTACCAGACCATGTACTCGTCGAGCATGGCGGTGAACCTGTCGATGGTC